>JBIJCY010000082.1:0-10489 GCA_044344385.1 Rhodocyclaceae bacterium
TGGCCCGGCATCGATGGCCAGATAACACTGGCGCCCGGCGCGCGGCATGATGCACCAGTTCTCGGCGCGCAAGCCAAGCTCGGTATCAGTCATTTGGGTGTGATTAACGTACAGGCTGGCCAGGTCGTCGGTTTGCCCCAGTGCGAGCGTGTCGGCCAGGCAGTAACGGGGTTCGTCGTAAAAACCGCGCCAGTGTTCGCTGGTGCCGATGACTTCCGATGCTGAAACGCCCGTGAGACGCTCGCAGGCCTTGTTCCAGATGATGACCCGGCGCTCGGCATTGAGCACGAAGGTCGGGACAACCAGATCCTGCATCAGCCTGATGGCAAATGTCAGAGATGAGTCGGGCCTGTTGCGGGGTTTGCTGCCGGGGGTTTTTTCGGTCATGCTCGTCTTTCCTTCCTCTCGAGGTGCCGCGTATAACGTTTATTGCATATACCAATGGAACATACGCTGCGGGTTGCTGGCTGTCAATTTTGACATGTCCTCTGTACCACTGGTGTCCTGCCGTACCGGATAGCAGGATTCTCCTGGGTGCGAACTGTTAGAATCGCAGTCTTATTGATTCAGTGGTTTTCTCCTTATGTCCCATTCACGCTCGATTTTCGGTTTCCACTCCATTCTCGCGAAACTTCGTCACGATCCCGGCGCAGTGCGCGAAATCTATGTCGATGCCGGGCGTAGCGATGCACGCATGCGTGACCTGATCAAGCATGCCGAATTCGCCAAGCTGCGCGTTGTGCCGGTTGATTCGGCGCGTCTGGCGGCGATGGCGCCGGGTGCGCAGCATCAGGGCGTGATTGCGCATGTCGACGCGACCCAGCGTTATGTAGGTCTTGACGATGTGCTTGATACGCTGGAAGAGCCTGCATTCTTGCTGGTGCTCGACGGCATCCAGGATCCGCATAACCTTGGTGCCTGTCTGCGCGTGGCCGACGCCGTCGGTGCGCATGCGGTCATCGCGCCGAAGGATCGGGCTGTTGGTTTGACGCAAACGGCGGTGAAGGTGGCGAGCGGAGCCGCCGAAACGGTGCCGTACATCACGGTGACCAACCTTGCGCGTACCCTGCGTGAGTTAAAGGAACGCGAGATCTGGGTAGTCGGTACCGATGTCGGCGAAGGCACGGAAGACCTCTACACGGCCCAGTGGCCCGTGGCGACCGCCTGGGTGCTGGGTGCCGAGGGTGACGGGATTCGTCGCCTGACGCGCGAGACTTGCGATCAGCTGGTGAGCATACCGATGCTCGGCTCGGTGCAGAGTCTGAACGTGTCGGTTGCGACCGGCGTTTGTCTCTACGAAGCGCGGCGTCGTCGTGGGAACTGACAAAACAACGCGAACAGATTGTTGTAGGGTGCAATAAGCGTAGCGCATTGCGCCACCCGCATCCGGTGCAATGCGCTACGCTTATTGCACCCTACAGGCTAAACAAAGCTCGTCGCTGGTTCAAAATCCTTGCCCAGAGCCGTAGCGACGGCCGCATGCGTGATCTGCCCCGCGCAGACATTGAGGCCGGCAGCCAGGCCGGCATCGTCGCGTAAGGCCTGCTGCCAGCCCTTGTCAGCCAGCGCCCGCAGGTAGGGCAGGGTGGCATTGTTCAGCGCCAGCGTCGAAGTGCGCGGCACAGCGCCCGGCATGTTGGCAACGCAATAGTGCACGACGCCTTCTTCAATGAACACCGGGTCGCCGTGGGTGGTAATCCGCGATGTTTCGCAGCAGCCACCCTGATCGATGGCAACGTCGACGATGACCGCCCCGTTCTGCATTTTTTTGAGCAGTGCGCGGGTGATCAGTTTTGGCGCGGCAGCGCCTGGCAACAGCACCGCGCCGATGATCAGATCAGCGCTACAGACGGACTCCTCGACCGTCCCGGTACTCGCCATCAGCGTGCGAATGCGCCCGTGATATTCGCGGTCGAGTGCATCGAGCCGATCCAGTGCGCGATCAAGGACGGTTACTTCGGCGCCGAGGCCAACGGCCATCCGCGCGGCGTGCGCACCGACCGTGCCGGCGCCGAGAACGGTCACCTTGCCCGGGGCGACGCCGGGAACGCCGCCAAGCAATACGCCGCGGCCGCCGTGTGTGATTTCAAGAAAGTGCGCACCGGCCTGTACCGCCATGCGCCCGGCCACTGCAGACATCGGTGCCAGCAGTGGCAAACGGCCATCACGGTCAGTCACTGTCTCGTAGGCGATGGCGACACAGCCTGACTGCAGAAGGGCTTCGGCCTGTTGCGGATCGGGGGCAAGGTGCAGGTAGGTGAAGAGGAGTTGATCGGGCCGCAGGAAAGAAAATTCAGCAGCCTGCGGCTCTTTTACTTTGACGACCAGTTCGGCGGCCCAGGCATCCGCCGCGTTGTCGACGATGCGGGCGCCTGCCGCTGCGTAGTCGGCATCAGAAAAGCCGATGCGTGCGCCAGCGCCGGACTGCACCAGAACATCGTGACCGGCAGCGGTCAAATCACGTACTGAAGCCGGAACCAGCCCGACGCGGAACTCACTGGATTTAACTTCGCTGGGAACGCCGATGCGCATTTCGCTCTCTCCCCTGTTTTGGGCGTGGGTAGCAAGTATGCACCGCTCTTTTGCCGGATGCCAGTCGCGCTTAGTTCATTCGCATTTCAAAGAAAATACTGCCGGTGCCGCAACGCACTGATATATCGCCGCCGTGGGCGCGGATGATCGAGCGGGTGATTGCCAGTCCCAGTCCGGCCCCTTCGCCGTTGCGGCTGCGCGCAGGGTCGGCGCGATAGAAACGGTCGAAAAGTCGGGCCAGATGTTCGGGTGCGATTGGTTCGCCGGTATTCTCGATCGACAGCGTCGTACCGTCGTCGCCTGTTTCAATGTGGATGCTGATGCTGCCATTGGCGGGGCTGTGGCGAATGGCATTGGCCAGCAGGTTGGCCAGTGCCCGGCGCAGCATCAGTGTGTCGCCCGACACCTGCCCGGCCCCCCTCAGCGAAAGGTGCAGAGACTTTTCCTCGGCCAGCGCCTCGAAGAAATCGAACAACTCGCGCATCTGCACGGCCAGATCGACCGTTTCACGCTTCGGCACGATCAGGCCGTTGTCGGCCTGTGCGAGGAACAGCATGTCGCTGATCATGCGCGCCAGACGTTCGTATTCTTCGGCGTTGGAGGCCAGCACCTCGCGATATTCGTCGGCACTGCGCACGCGGGTCAGTGCAACCTGGGTTTCGGTCATCAGATTGCTGACCGGTGTGCGCAGTTCGTGGGCCAGATCGGAGGAGAAATCCTTAAGCCTTTGAAATGACTCTTCAAGACGGGCGAGCATGTCATTCAGCGTTTTCGCCAAGTCAGCCAGTTCAACGGGAACTGCATCAAGCGCCAGTCGATAATCGAGCCTGTTTGCGGTAACCCCCGCAGCTCCCTGTCGGATGGTTTGCAGCGGCGCCAGTCCGCGGCGGACAGCAAACCAGCCGAGCAGACCGGCCAGCGCAGCGGCGATGGCTACGAACAGCCATAGTGTGCGTCGAAATGAACTCATGAAATGTTCATGGTGCGTAATATCAACGGCCACCGCGACCAGCAACGGAGGCTGATCGGCGATACCCGTGGGCAGCAGGGCAGCGACGCCGCGCAGGGGCTGTTCGCCGGACGGCGTTTTCAGCTGCCAGACCTGCGGTTGCGGTGGTGTCTGGACGGTGTGGCGAGCCAGCATCGAAGGGGGGAATTCGGCAGTATCGGTGGTAAACAGCGTCACCCCGTCGGCTGCACGCACCAGCATGGCAAGGCCGTGATGGCCAACCAGCGAATCATTGAGTTGCACTGGCAGCGCATCGAGATCGGCAGACGTTTGCACTTTTTCCAGCAGATGGCTGACCAGATGCAGTTTGCCGCTGAGCAATTCCATATCCTGCTCGACAAAGTGCCGCTCGACTGTATCGCCGATCAATACGCCTAGTGCCAGCAGTACTGTCGTCGAGATTGCCGAGAACAGAAGCGTCAGGCGAAAACTGATTGACTTGCGCTCATGAATCATTCGGCAAACGCCTCCAGTACATAGCCCATGCCGCGTACCGTGCGTATAAGTTTGGGTTCGAAATCGTCATCAATCTTGGCGCGTAGCCGGCGTACCGCGACGTCGATAACGTTGGTGTCGCTGTCAAAGTTCATGTCCCAGATTTGCGAGGCGATCAGCGAGCGTGGCAAGACCTCGCCACGACGCCGCAACAGCAGCTCGAGCAGTGCGAATTCCTTGGCCGTCAGGTCGATGCGCTGGCCATTGCGCGTTACCCGGCGGCGCAGCAGATCAAGCTCCAGGTTGGCCACGCGAATCTGTTCAGGTTCCTTGCTGCGGCTGCCACGACGCAGCAGCGTGCGCACCCGGGCCAGCAATTCGGCGAAGGCAAAGGGCTTCACCAGGTAGTCGTCGGCGCCCAACTCCAGACCTTTTACCCGGTCTTCAACGTGGTCGCGAGCCGTCAGAAACAGCACCGGCATCTCGTTCCGCACGTGACGTATCCCTGCCAGCACCTGCCAGCCATCGAGACCAGGCAGCATCACATCAAGAATCGCCAGATCGTATTCACCGCTTTCACCCAGATGCAGGCCGTCGATGCCGTTGCGCGCCAGATCGACGACGAACCCCGCTTCGACAAGGCCCTGCTTGAGATAATCGCCGGTTTTCGGCTCATCCTCGACGACCAGAATTTTCATCCCATGCTCCTTGTTTGTCGATAGCCTAATTGTGCGCTCGCAGCGTCGACCGTCAGCAAAGATTACAGAAATGTAATCTGCGCGTCAGCTTACGGTGCGGATCATGTTTGCAGAATGCTGGCTATACCTGATTGAACGAAAGCCTGCCATGAAGCCGATCCGTCGCTTTGTTGTCCTATTCATCCTCTCGGCCACAAGCGTATTTGCACAGGGTGCCCCGCATATTGAGGTCTTCAAGAGTGCCAGTTGCGGTTGCTGCGGCGCCTGGGTCGATCACCTGCGTGAAAATGGATTCGAGGTAAAAACCCATGATGTGACCGATGTTCCGGCGCAGCGCAAAAAACTCGGCATGCCCGAGCGTCTTGGCTCATGCCATAGCGCCAAGGTTGGCGGCTATGTGATCGAGGGGCATGTTCCCGCAGCCGATATTCGCCGTTTGCTTAAGGAAAAACCACGGGCGATCGGTCTTGCAGTACCGTCGATGCCGCCGGGCTCGCCAGGAATGGAGGGGCCGCGCAGCGTTCCCTATGACACCTTGCTGGTTGGCCGCGACGGGTCAGACCGCGTCTTTGCCAAACACTGAATGAAGGAGGGGGTTTTGAATTTGGATTGCTGGAAACGGCCATTGGCCGCTTGTCTGAGCGGCGTGCTACTGAGCTTGCCAGGGCTGGCTGCCGACGGTCCGCCAAGCCAATCTGGCCTGGCCGTTGCCCTGGAGCAGGCCTGGCGGCTGCATCCGCAGGCCCGGGCGCTGGATTCGCGCGATGCCGAGGCGCGTGCCGCGCAGGAAGTTGCTGCCGGGCTGACGCCGGAGCCGGGGTCACTGAGCATCGGCAGCCGAAATGACCAATTCAACAGCAATCGCGGAAAGCAGGAATACGAAGTTGAACTGGCGACGCCATTGTGGTTGCCGGGGCAGAAGTCGGTACGTGAGGCCGAGGCGGCAAGCCGCATGGATGAAGCTGTGGCAAAGCGCTCCGCCCTGCGCTGGGAATTGGCCGGCGAGTTGCGCGAAACATGGTGGGCGCTGGCTGCGGCGCGTGGTGCCAGGGCGCTGGTGGAACAGCGCCTGACGACGGCGCGTTCGCTGGAGGCCGATGTGCAGCGGCGCTACAAGGTGGGTGAATTATCGCGCATCGACGCTAATCTGGCCCGCATGGAAACGCAGTCGGCTGAAACCGATTTGATTGAAGCAGAAGCAACGCTGATTCAGGCAGCGCAGGCCTTTCGCGTGCTGACCGGTGTTGTTGCACCGGGCGAGTTCAGAGAGGAGGCGCCGGCTGCGCAACGCAGCTTGCTGGCGGAGCAGGATGCAAGCTGGGGCCATCCGCAGATGGCGGCAGCGGCTGCTACCGTGCGTAGCGCCAGAGCCCGTGTGAAAGTTGTAGAGGAATCGCGGCGCGCGGCGCCGGAGCTGAGCTTGCGTTTTGTACGCGAGCGTGATGATGCGATCAATCCGTATGGCAATAGCGTCGGCGTAAAGTTGAAAATCCCGTTTTCTTCGGGGCCGCAGGTGCGCCGCGAAAGTTCGGCTGCACAAGCCGAAGCAGATCAGGTCGATGCTGAAATGCAGCGTGTGCAGACCCGCCTCCAGCTGGATACGGAACGGGCTCAGCGCGCGCTGCAGGCAGCAGAGCGGCAGTTTGCGATGGCTCATGAACGTCGTGAGCTGTCGTCTGAAAATCTGCGTTTGTCTGAAAAGTCCTTCAAATTGGGCGAAACCGATATCGCGACGCTGCTGCGCATTCGTGCCGCAGCCTACGATGCCGAAGCGTTTTTTGGCCGTCAGCATGTTGCCCGCGCGGCGGCAATATCGCGTTTGAATCAAGCGCTGGGAGTCTTGCCGTGAAGCAAGTGAGTCTGATTTTTCTGGCCACGCTTATTGCCTTGCCCGTCTGGGCGGGGGGTGACAGTAGCGATGGTCATAGCCACGCACCGCCGGTACCTGTCCCGGTCCCGCTGAATGCGCCGCGTGCGCTGGCCGCCAGCGAGGATTTTGAAGTGGTTGCCATCCTCGAAGGCAAACAACTGGTGGTGTATGTCGATCGCTTTGCCAGCAAC
The DNA here is from genome assembly GCA_044344385.1 of Rhodocyclaceae bacterium. GTDB lineage: Bacteria > Pseudomonadota > Gammaproteobacteria > Burkholderiales > Rhodocyclaceae > CAJBIL01. Next base: position 6,736 of record JBIJCY010000082.1, read on the forward strand.
GAACCGGTCGTGAAGGCCCTTGTGGAGATTGACGGTGCGGGACTTAAGGGACGTGCCACCGAGGCCGCACCCGGTGTCTATGTGATAGACGTACGGTCCCCCTTGCCGCCAGCCAGGCATGCCTTGACGATCAGCATCGAAGCCGACGATACCGCTGATCTGCTTCTGGCGACACTGGATACTTCACAGCCGGCTGACAGTTCGGTTTACGTACACAGCTGGAGTGAGCGGGCGGTCTGGATCATTGCCGTCTTGTTGCTTGCTGCGGGTGCTTTGCTGATTGCCCGGCGCAACAAAAGAAAATCCAGGGGATTCTAAAATGGAGCGAAGCGGAATTTCAGTGAAGGCTAACGCCGGTTTCATGGCGTTAAGTGTCGTGGCTGTAGCAAAAGTCGAAAAGGTGAACTCCTGGGTCATCGTGGTCGCTCTGTTCCTGGCATTCGTTGCCAGCGGCGCGCAGGCCCATGGTGACGAGGATCACAGCAAGGACGGCAAGAAGCCGTCCCCCGCTGCGCCGGGTGCAACGAGTGTGCCGGCCGCCTTGCAGCGCCTGGCTGATGGCAGCCTGTTCGTCCCCAAGTCTGTGCAACGTCAGCTGGGTTTGCGCACCCAGCCGGCGCGGATCGGCAATCTCGCCGCGACGGTCGAACTCAATGGCAAGGTGATTCCAGACCCCAATACGAGCGGGCGGGTGCAGGCGGCGTTTGCTGGTACGGTCATGCCCGGGCCGAAGGGGATGCCCGTGACCGGGCAAAGGGTCGCCAAAGGCGAGGTGCTGGCCTATCTTCGTCCGGTCAGCGGCGCCATCGAGCGCGGTAACCAGAAGTCGCAGCTGGCCGAACTGGAGGCTCAACAGGCCATCGCCGACGGGCGTGTGAAGCGTTTCGAGCAACTTGAAGGCGCCGTGCCGCAGAAGGAAATCGAAGCCGCGCGCATCGAGCGCAATGCGCTGCAAAAGCGTCGCGCCTTTGTCGGGGCCAGTATCAACACTGCTGAGCCGCTCCTGGCAACGGCGACCGGTGTCATCAGCGCCTCGCACCATCTGGTCGCCGGGCAGATCGTCGATGCCAGGGAAGTTCTGTTCGAAATTGTCGATCCCGATCACCTTGCCGTGGAGGCGCTGGCCTATGATGTAGGCATTGCTTCGGCGCTGATATCGGCCAGTGCGCTGGCCGAGCAAACCGCACTGGAGCTAAAGTTCGTCGGTGGTGGCAGGCAACTGCGAGAGCAGGCCTTGCCCTTGTTGTTCCGCATTGTCGAGGCCAACTCGATGGTTGCCGTCGGCCAGCCAGTCAAAGTCATTGTGCGCACAGCGCGCGAGATCAAGGGTGCGGCAGTGCCACGCCAGGCGCTGACGAAAATCGGCGCGGGTGAGGCGGCGGTATGGGTGCATGCCGAGGCTGAGCGCTTTGTCGCCCGCAAGGTGCGCCATCAGTCGCTGGATGCCGGTAATGTTGCCATCACCGACGGTCTGCAGGATGGCGACCGCGTGGTCGTCGAGGGCGCCGGCTTGTTGTCACAGGTACGCTGAGATGTTTGATTTCATCATCCATACCAGCCTCCGGCAGCGGCTGCTCGTCCTCGGTGTTTCATTACTGCTGATTATTTACGGCGCGCTCACCCTGCGCCAGATGCCCGTCGATGTCTTTCCCGACCTCAACAAGCCTACAGTCACACTGATGACCGAGGCCGGCGGCATGGCGCCGGAGGAGGTCGAACAGCTGGTCAGCTTTCCGATTGAATCAGGCATGAACGGCATGTCCGGCGTGACGCGCGTGCGTTCGGTGTCCGGTATCGGTTTGTCGATCATTTATGTCGAGTTCGAGTGGGGTACCGACATCTACCGCAACCGGCAGCAGATTGCCGAACGCCTGAATCTCGTGCGCGAACAGTTGCCGCCGGGCATTGTGCCGCAGCTCGGGCCGATCTCCTCGATCATGGGCGAGATCCTGCTGATTGCTTTGCCGGCGGACCCCGCCAAGGTCAGCCCGATGCTTGTCCGTGAGTATGCCGACTGGGTGATGCGGCCGCGTCTTCTGACCATTCCCGGCGTCGCCCAGGTGATCCCGATCGGCGGCGAAGTGCGGCAGTACCGTGTCGAAATAAAGCCCGCCCAGTTGCAGGCGCTGGGCATCGAACGTGAGAAGCTGGAAGCCGCTTTGCGTGATTTCGGCGCCAATACCAGCGGCGGTTTTCTCGAAGCACAGGGGCGTGAATATCTGATCCGCCAGATTGGCCGCAGTTCGCGCATCGAGGATTTGCAGAACCTGGTGGTCACCGTCAAGAACGGCCAGCCGATCTTGCTCAAGCAGCTGGCGGACGTGAAGTTGGCGCCGGCCATCAAGCGCGGTGACGGCAGTTACCAAGGCAAGCCGGCGGTGATCCTCTCGGTGCAGAAGCAGCCGGGCGCCGACAGCGTGACGCTTACCCGTGAAGTGGAAAAAGCCATTGCCGAACTGAGCAAGAGCCTGCCGCAGGGCATCGAGGCGCCGTCCTTCCTGTTCAAGCAGGCCGATTCCATCGAACATTCGGTCGGCAACGTCGAGGAAGCGCTGCGCGACGGCGCGATCCTTGTCGCGGTGATCCTCTTCCTGTTTTTGCTCAACGTACGCACGACGATCATTTCGCTGATGGCGATTCCGGTGTCGTTACTCGCCACGGCACTGGTCTTCAAGTATTTCGGGCTGTCGATCAATACCATGACGCTGGGCGGGCTGGCCATTGCCATCGGCGAGCTGGTGGATGACGCGGTGGTTGGCGTCGAGAATGTGCTGCGGCGCTTGAAGCTGAACCGAGCGCAGGCTGCACCGCGACCCGTAGCCGAAGTCATCGCTGCTGCCACTTTGGAAGTGCGTTCGGCCATCGTTTATGCGACGGTGATCATCGTTCTCGTCTTCGTGCCGCTCTTCGTCCTGCCGGGTATCGAGGGGCGACTGTTTACCCCGCTCGGTGTCGCCTACATCGTTTCGATTCTCGCCAGCATGATTGTTTCGGTGACGCTGACGCCGGTGATGGCCTATTACCTGCTGCCGCACATGAAGCAGCTGCACGCCGGCGATAGCCCGCTGGTGATCTGGCTCAAGCGCTGGGACGCGAAGCTGCTGCACTGGTCATTCGGTCACGCCCGCAGCCTGCTGGCCGGTGCCGTCGCGCTGGTTATCATCGTCGCGGCGAGCGTGCCCTTCTTTCCGCGTGCCTTCCTGCCGCCGTTCAACGAAGGCACGCTGACGGTCAATGTGCTGCTCAATCCCGGTACCTCGCTGGCCGAATCGAACCGCATCGCGACGCTGGCGGAAGAAATAGTGATGCAGGTTGCCGAAGTCACGAAAGTCGGTCGCCGTACTGGTCGCGCCGAACTCGACGAACATGCCGAGGGCGTGCATTACACCGAGATGGATGTGGATCTCAAGCCTTCGGCGCGCAAGCGTGAGGAAATCATCACCGACATCCGGCAGCGTCTGGCCACGTTGCCGGCTGCCTCCAACGTCGGTCAGCCGATCTCGCATCGCCTCGATCATCTGCTCTCCGGCGTGCGCGCGCAGATCGCGCTGAAGGTCTATGGCGACGATCTCGATACGCTGCGCGGTCTGGCCGGTGATTTGCGCAGCCGGCTGGCGAAGATTCCCGGTGTGACCGACTTGCAGATCGAAAAGCAGGTGCTGATCCCGCAGGTCAAGATCCATCTCGACTACGAAAAAGCAGCACGCTACGGCGTGGCGCCCGGCGCGATGCTGCGTGGTTTGCAGCAGATGAT
>JBIJCY010000388.1:0-2898 GCA_044344385.1 Rhodocyclaceae bacterium
GCGGCATCGGCCAGGTACAGTACCCGCTGATCGCTGACATCAAGCACGAAATCTGCCGCGCCTACGACGTCGAATTCGGTGCCGCCGGTGTTGCCTTCCGTGGCTCCTTCCTGATCGACAAGAAGGGCGCTGTGCGTCACCAGGTCGTCAACGATCTGCCGCTCGGCCGCAACGTTGATGAAATGTTGCGCATGGTCGACGCACTGCAATTCACCGAAGAGCACGGCGAAGTCTGCCCGGCTGGCTGGAACAAGGGTAAGGCCGGCATGAAGGCATCAACTGCAGGCGTTGCCGAGTATCTGGCTGAGCACGCAAAGGAACTGTAAAGCGACCTGGCCACAAGACAAAAAAAGCCCCGCTAGTTTTCAGGCGGGGCTTTTTTACGTTTACGCTATGGCCGGGATTGGCAATCAGGAAATGTTTGGGCGCTATACCTGCTGGACCCTGAATTGAGCGTTCAGGTTTTCGGCCAGCGGCGGCTGCCGACCTTTGTCACCCAGCTACCGAATGGCTGATCATGCCGCCTGTGCCCGGATGGCTGGCGAATGCTCGCTGAGCAGTTTCCTCATTAAAACAAGGTGGAACCAGAGCCAAAGCGGTGCGGGCAGGAAGGCCGCACTGGCGCTTATCGTGCTGCTTGTTGCTGCGGAAAGGTTGACTGGGCGTCGTCGCTATGCGCAGAACTTCCGTCAGTGCCGCAGTCGGCTAGCGAGGCTTCTTGCCGCTGCTATCGTTTGGCGTGAAAAACATGCCAATGCCGAGAGCGATAAGAATCAAGGGCCACCACGTTCGTACCAACTGAACCAGGTTGATATCAAGGGCGCCCAGGTTGACCGCCAGTGCCACGATGCCGATGACGATCAGCACGATTGCGCCAAAATTTCCCTTCATGGTTTTCTCTCCGACAAATATTAGCCACGATATTACCCGCGATTTGCGAGTAGCGGACGTGAGGGAATTCGACTGCCGAGCGAGCGGTGATGGCTGAGGAGCGATAAGCGGTTTGTTCGTCGTGATCAGAATTACTGGGTTTTCAACATCATCGCCAGATAGTCAAAAAATACGCAGTACAAAGCAATCGGCAGCGGCAGGCCAAGCAGTGTGCCGCTCAGGTATTGCCGGAATTTTATCCCCGACAGGGCGAGTGCGTAGTTGAGGGCGGGTACCGTCTGAAACATTATGCGCAGGAGGATGACGCTACGGACCGGTCGGGCATCGAACTGGCCGAGGAGGCGAATGGCGGTCTTGCTTTTCAGATGACGCAGCGCGTCACCTCCCACCAGGCGGATGGCGAGAAACGTCAGTACGCACGAAACGCAGGCAGCGATATAGGTGGCGACGCCACCCCAGCTTCGCCCGAGTGTCAGTACGGCGGCGGCGAGAAACAGCCAGCCGGGAATCTGGATCAGGTTGCCGAGCGAAAACAGCAGGACAAAAATCAGCAGGCCGCTGATCCGGTTTTCGGCAATCTGCTGTTGTAAAAATCCCAGATTGAAATGCTCGCGCAGGCCGGATAACTCGAAGACGGCGAGCAGCGCGCCAAGGAAGAGAGCGACGGCGAGCAGTCGCTTGTGGGGTTTCATGAGAAATATTTTCGGCAGGGATGTAAGGATTTTTATCTTGCATCGTCTAATCAGTGTCAGCAAGACGGTTTGATGTTTTCCGGCTTTGACACTAACCCATCATAACGAGGAGAAATAAAATGTCGAATCAACTTTCCGGTGTTGCTCTGGCCGCTGCTGCGGCTGCCCTTTTCGCTTCGGGTGCTTTCATGGCGCCGCTGGCTCAGGCAGCGGATGGTGCCATGGTTCATTGCACGGGCATCAATTCGTGCAAAGGTACGGCTGAGTGTAAAACGGCGAAGAACGATTGCAAGGGTATGAATTCCTGCAAGGGACAGGGCTGGGTGAGCAAGGCCAGCGCCAAGGAATGCACGGACGCGGGCGGCAAGGTCGCCAAGTAGTTGATGTTCCGGATCGCCCCGGCCGGTGCCGGGGCGATCGGTTCTTGGTCAGGGAGCGATTGATGAGCAAGGTTCTGCAAGGTTTCGGACTCGGTCTGCGCACAGAGCATTACAGCGACTTTGTCGCAGCGCCGCAGCGCGTCGATTGGCTCGAAATTATCTCTGAGAATTATCTGGTCGATGGCGGTAAGCCGTTGCATTTTCTCGATCGCATTCGTCGCGATTACCCGATGGTAATGCACGGTGTTTCGCTTTCAATTGGCAGCAGCGATCCGCTTGATGCTGATTATCTACGGCAGTTGAAAACGTTGGTCGAGCGTGTTCAGCCGGCCTGGGTGTCTGATCATCTGTGCTGGACGGGCACAGATTCGCTGAATCTGCATGACCTGTTGCCGCTGCCCTATACCGAAGCAACACTGCGCCACCTTGCGCCGCGCGTGAGGCAACTGCAGGATGTGCTGGGCTGCCCTTTTCTGCTGGAAAATCTGTCGAGTTATGTGAGCTACCGCGCCGACGAATTGCGCGAGTGGGAGTTCATTGCCGAGTTGGTGGCGCGCACCGGCTGCGAGTTGCTGCTCGACGTAAACAATGTTTATGTCAATAGCGTCAATCATGACTTTGATCCGCGGGCCTTCATCGATGCTATCCCTGCGGAGGCAGTGCGGCAGATACACCTCGCCGGACACGAGAATCATGGCGACTACATCATCGACACGCACGACCATCCAATCTGCGATGCGGTGTGGGATTTGTACGCCTATACCGTTCGCAGGATGGGCGCCGTGCCGACCATGATCGAGCGGGATGACAACATTCCACTGCTGTCTGAACTGATTGCCGAGCTCGATACCGTGCGGAAGGTTGCGCAGCGGGCGCTGGCTGAGCGGCGGGAGGCGGCATGAGCGCGCTGGCCGAATCGCTGCCAAACTCACTAG
>JBIJCY010000389.1:0-2897 GCA_044344385.1 Rhodocyclaceae bacterium
ATTCTCTACCGGGAAGGCGCGATCTCCGATGAAACAATTGCGTCTCTCTTTCGCAGCGCCTTGTCGAGTACGGATGCCTGTTTCATACTGAGTGCGCAACGACGTTCATTGCAAGGCATCTGGGCGATGTTGTTAATCGAAGCCGAGGAGCACGGATCGCTGATCTGCCGACGCAGCATGCCAAACAATGAATTGCCGGACTATCTGGGCTTTCCGCTTGTATTCCGGGAAGAAATGCTTGGTTTCATTGGCGTCGGAGGCCATCCCGAAGGCTACGACCAAGCCGCCATTCGCCGCTTTGCCAACCTCGCCTCATTGCTCGCCGGCATGTTGCACACCCGGCTGACCCATGATCAGCGCATTTCTGCACTGGCGACAAGCGAAGCAGAAGTGCGGCGGCAGACGCAAATGCTCGACCAGATCCGCGACTCGGTGATCACGATGGATCTCGATGGCTACATCACCGGCTGGAACCACGGCGCAGAAATTCTTTTTGGCTACGTGCAGAACGAGATTATCGGCAAGAACATCCTCGCACTCTATGTTGACACTGATGAGGACGACCCGCTGTTCAACGCTTTTCTGGAGAACGGCAGCCACGAAATGACCGTGCGCCGCCGCAAAAAATCCGGTGAAATCTTCTGGGCCAGTGTCTCGCTCTCCGTGGCGCAGGATGAAGAAGGCAACCCGAGCGGCCTGATTGGTTATGTTGTCGATATTTCCGAGCGGCTGGCGGCAGAAGAAACGCTGCACCTGCACGCAAAAATATTCGAACACAACAGCGAAGCCGTACTTGTCACCGATGCCGACGAACAGATCGTTTCAGCCAATCAGGCGTTCTCGATCATCACCGGTTACGCGTCGAGCGAAGTACTCGGCAAGCGAATGGAGATCCTTGGCGCGCTTCCCCGCCGGACATTTCTGAGCACGGAGGTTCACGACCAACTGAAGAGTACCGGCCAATGGTCGGGCGAACTGGGATTACAGCGAAAAAACGGCGACACATTCCCGGCCGGCGCTTCGATCAGCTCAGTACTGGATACGCACGGCACGCTGGGTAACTACCTTGTAGTATTTTCGGATATCACCGAACGCAAGGAGGCCGAACGTCAGATTTACCGTCTGGCCTACTATGACCCGTTGACCGGGCTACCCAACCGCACGTTGTTCTACTCGTTACTCGAACAGGTGTTGACCGAAGCACATCGTAACCGGACGCACGGTGCCCTGCTCTTCCTCGACCTGAATCGCTTCAAGAATATCAACGACTCCTTTGGCCACACTTTAGCCGATGTCATCCTGAAGGAAGTCAGTCGCCGCCTGTCGATGACACTGCGCGATGAAGACATCATTTCCCGCCTGGGTGGCGACGAATTTGTCATCGCACTGCCTGACATCAGCCGCCTTGAGCACGCCGGCCATGTTGCGCAAAAACTGCTCGCAGCGCTTGCTGAACCTTTCTTTGTTGAACAGCACGAAATCACCCTCTCGGCCAGCATCGGCATCAGCATTTTCCCGGAAGACGGCCGCGATACCGAAACGCTGATCAAGAATGCCGACGTCGCCATGTATCGGGCCAAGAAACTCGGCAACAGCACGCACGTTTTTTACTCACAGGAAATGAACCTGCGCTCGCTCGACCAGCTCAAGCTCGAAGGCAACCTGCGCCGCGCCATCGAGCGCGGCGAATTCCATCTGCATTTCCAGCCCCAGCTTGATCTCGCCAGCGGCCGCATCAACGGCGCCGAAGCGCTACTGCGCTGGCACCACCCTGAACACCACCAGATTTCGCCGGCACAATTCATCCCGGTCGCTGAAGAAACCGGCTTGATCATTCCGATTGGTGAATGGGTAATTGACGCCGCCTGTCGCCAGATCCGCGAGTGGCTGGATCGGGGCTTGCCACCGGTACGCATCGCTGTAAACCTTTCGGCGCGTCAATTCAGCGCTTCATTGCCGAAGACTGTCCTCGGCGTCATCGCGCGACACGGCATTCCCAGCGACTCTCTCGAACTTGAAATTACCGAAAGCATGCTGATGCACAACGCCGATTCAGTGGTGGCCATGATGCGCGAATTTGGCGAGGCCGGCATCCTCATGGCGCTCGATGACTTCGGCACCGGCTACTCCAGCCTCTCGTACCTGAAGCGTTTCCCGATCGACAACCTAAAGATTGATCAGTCCTTCGTACGTGGTATTCCGGCAGATCAGGACGACTGCGCCATCGCCCGCGCCATCATCAGCATGGCCAAGAACCTGCGCCTGTCAGTCATCGCCGAAGGCGTTGAAACCGCTGCGCAACTTGAGTTCCTGCGTGAAGCCGGCTGTGACGAGATTCAGGGCTACTATTTCAGCCGCCCTATTCCGGCAGATGAGTTTGCCGCCCTGCTGATAAAGACCAACTGCTAAAGCTGCTAGACATCGCCGCAGAACGGGTTGCTGCGCCGCTCGTGACCGAAGGTCGACATCGGCCCATGACCGGGAATAAAAGCGACATCATCGCCAAGCGGCCACAGCCGGCCGCGAATTGAAGAAATCAGCGTATCAAAATCGCCCTTTGGAAAATCGGTGCGACCGATCGACCCCTGAAACAACACATCACCAACCATCGCCAACCGGCTCGGTTCATGGAAAAAAACCACATGCCCCGGCGTATGCCCCGGGCAGTGCAGGACATCCATCTCGACATTACCGAAACGCACCTTGTCACCATGATCCAGCCAGCGATCCGGCGTAAAAGCGCGCACGTTGGGGAAGCCGAAGGTTCTGCTCTGCTCCGGCATGCCATCAATCCAGAACTGATCCTCACGCTGCGGCCCTTCAATCGGCAGTGAAAAACGCTCGGCCAGTTCGGCCACGGCACCGGCATGATCGATATGACCGTGCGTCACCAGAAT
>JBIJCY010000390.1:0-2882 GCA_044344385.1 Rhodocyclaceae bacterium
AGTCTCCCCGACTGGCTTTAAAGACTATTGCAGGAAGCTTGGCAGAGTGGTCGATTGCACCGGTCTTGAAAACCGGCAACCTGAAAGGGTTCCAGGGTTCGAATCCCTGAGCTTCCGCCAGAACAACACCTAAGCCCATGTAAAAATGGGCTTTTTTGTTTCTGTCGCCAGATAAAACAGTCAGGAATGCCTCGGTGTTATGTGACCGAAGTTTGTACTGTTTCTACCGGCGGCGACGGGGGAATCGGAGCGTGACAGAACCGGGCCAATAAGCGCTACACTTCGAGCCGATACGCCAACAAAGGAGAGTGCATACTGTGATGTGGAACCGGCATCTGCCACTTGCGGCGGCTGCAATCACTTTGGCCGCTGGCATCTCAATCAGCGCCCAGCTGGGAAGGCTCGACATTGAACGACGCGCGGCCGAGGAGCGTAGCGCGGTTGTCAACGAACTGGCTGCTACCCGCGCTCAGCTGGAAGGCGTCATCAAGGCCACCTTCAACTCCACCGATGGACTGGTACATTTAATCGCGCTTCAGGACGGAATTTCGCAAAAGTTGTTCGCCGACATGGCCTACCTTGCGATTGAGAAGAGCGCACATATCCGCAACATCACCGTCGCCCCCAACGATGAAGTGCACTTCGTCTATCCGCGCGCCGGAAATGAAAAGATTCTGGGGTTTCGTTATGCCATGGTGCCGGAGCAGAACCGGACAGTACAACTGGCGAGGGAAAGACAGACCCCCATTCTAGCCGGCCCGGTAGACCTGATTCAGGGCGGACGTGCCCTGATTCATCGATACCCGATTTTTACACGACACATCCCTTCCGCCAAAGAGTCATTCCATTACTGGGGCACCGCATCGATTGTCGCAAACCACAACAATCTTTTAAAAGCCGGGGGATTCTACGCAGTAAAAAAAGAAATTCATGTCGCGCTGCGCGGCAAGGATGGCAAGGGGAAAGACGGCGAGGTAATCGAAGGCGACCCGGCGCTGTTTTCCAGAAATCCAGTACTCGCCACGGTCCTCATTCCCGGCGGAGAATGGCAGTTGGCTGCAGTTCCTGAAAAAGGTTGGATGAACAAGGAACTGCATTCCTCGTCCTATTTTCTCGTTGGCCTGCTCAACACACTACTACTGACCGGGATTGCGTGGTTACTCACCAGCCGGGGCCGCCAGGTTCGGCAAAGTAACGCTGATCTTGCCAAAGAAATCGCAGTTCGCGAGCAGACCGAAGCTGCTCTGCGCGAAGAAGAGCAACGTTTTCACACCCTGTTTGAGTCCTTGCCGGACCCGGTGTGGATTATTGAAGGCAATCGCTTTGTTGATTGCAACGAGATGGCAGCCACGCTCCTGGGCTATCCCGACAAGGGCGATTTCCTGTTTGTTCACCCGGCGCAACTATCGCCACCGGTGCAACCTGACGGAGAACCGTCTTTCTCGAAGGCTGACCGGATGATCCAACTCGCCCGTGACAACGGCTTGCACCGGTATGAATGGATACATACCCGTGCCAACGGCGAGAACTTTCCGGCCGAAGTCACCTTGCGCCTGATTACCTTGCAAGGAAAAGAAGCCATCTACTGCGTCTGGCGGGACATCACAGAACGCAAACAGGCCGAAAAGGAACTTCATGCCAGCCAGGAACTCCTCAAGGCCATTGTGGACAGTGCCGGCGCGGTGATCTACGTGTTCGACATCGACGGCAAACTGCTGTTGTGCAACAGCCAGTTTGAGCACGTGGTAGGACATAAGCGCCAACAGATTCTGGGCAAGCGTCGCCATGAGTTTCTACCTGAAGCGGTCGCCGACGAACACGAGGCCAACGATAGAAAGGTCATTGAAGAAGGGAAAATGACCTCCTTCGAAGAGCACATTCTGGGGGCCGATGGCACTCATTACTACCTGACAGTCAAGTGCCCGGTGATCGAGAGCGATACCTTGCGGGCCGTGGTCGGCATTTCTACCGACATCACGACAAGAAAACAAAATGAAGAAAAGCTCCGCTTTGCTTCGACCGTTCTCGCCACCACCATTGAGGGCGTGATGGTCACCGACGTCGCCGGGAATATTGTTTCGGTGAACACCGCCTTCACCGAGATTACCGGCTATGAAGCGGAAGATGCGATCGGCAAAAATCCCCGCATTCTCCGGTCTGAACGACAGCAATCCGAGTTTTATCAATCGATGTGGGCATCCATCTCGCAGAGCGGGGTCTGGCAGGGCGAGATATGGAACCGCCGCAAGACGGGCGAGATTTACCCGGAATGGCTCACCATCACGGCCATTCGGGACGATGCCGACCGGCTGACGCATTATGTTGGCGTCTTCTCCGACATTTCATCGATCAAGCGCTCACAGGCACAACTCGAACGGCTCGCGCATTTTGACCCGCTGACCGACTTGCCAAACCGCACGCTGTTTCAGGACCGTCTGGCGCATGCCATTGATCGCGCCCGCCGCTATGATCATTTGATCGCCGTATTGCTGATTGACCTTGATGGCTTCAAAACAGTTAACGACAGCCTGGGACACCCGGTAGGCGACCGCCTTCTTCAGGAGATTGCCACGCGGCTTAAAACCTGCATACGCATCGAGGACACGGTGGCACGACTGGGCGGCGACGAGTTTGCTGTGGTCCTTGCCAACATGGTCGATGGCAGCGACTCGATCGAAGTGGTGCGCAAAATTCTGGCGGCGATCAATACACCGATTGATCTGGACGGCCTCACCGCGCAGGTGAGCGCAAGCATCGGTATCGCCATTTTCCCGACGGACGGAGATAACGCCACCGACCTCGTACGCAATGCCGATGCCGCCATGTACGGGGCAAAGGAAGCCGGACGCCGTGGCTACTGTTTCTATCGGGCGACCATGACA
>JBIJCY010000083.1:0-10424 GCA_044344385.1 Rhodocyclaceae bacterium
GTGACGATCAGCGGCATGTTCCGCAACAAGGTCAAGAAAATCCAGTCGGAAGAACGCCACCTGAACCAGCGCGCACGCCGTGGCGCGGCAGTTGGGCAGATCAGCCAGATGGGGCTGGAAGCATGGCCGGAGAAAAAAAATGACTAGTTTTACATACCCCCGTTTCAAACGCTTTCAACATGCCCCAAAGGAAATCCCCTTGTGGGACAGAGTGCACAGAGACACAGAGGACACGGAGAGAAGCAAAAAAGATTTATCTCTGTGTTCTCTGTGGCTCCGTGACCTCTGTGTCGAAAGAGGTTTTACCAATGCCTAATCAACACCCCCTGCTTATTGCCCTAGCAGCGCTCATCATCGCAGCAGCAACACCGGTCGCCGCCGAAACCATCGGTTGCGTCACGACCGAATGGAAGCTGATCGGTGCCAATCACAAGGTTTGCGTTGACGCGTTTGCCGATCCGAAAGTGCCGGGTGTCACCTGCCACGTCAGTCAGGCAAGAACCGGCGGCGTCAGCGGCACCTTCGGTCTGGCGCAGGACCCTTCGCAGTTCTCGCTGGCCTGCCGGCAAACCGGCCCGATCACCCTGCCCGCCAAGCTACCGAAAGACGAAACCGTCTTCTCCGAAGACACGTCAATTTTCTTCAAGGAAACGCGCGTCGTCCGGCTATGGGATGAAGCGCACAGAACGCTCGTTTACCTCGCAATCAGTCGCAAGCTGATCGAAGGCGCACCCGCCAACAGCATTTCAACGGTCCCGGTGATGCCTTGGGGCGGACGCTGACAATCAGGTCTCCATCGGTGCCACGACCGGCCCCTCATTTGCTACACTACGCCGTCATCAGATCTGTCGTCACCAATACATAAAAATCATTCAGGGGATATCCATGTCGCATTCCAAGCTAGGCCACACCAAGCTACTGCTCGCCTTCGCAGCCTGCGGACTGATCACCGCCTGTGTCACGACAGGATCTTCCGATCCAAACAACCCGTCGCCGACCTCCGGCAGCAGCACCTCGGATCAGGCCAACGCAATGGCCGACAAGGCTATGTACAAGCCAATCACCTACTCCAACGTCAACAAAAAAGGCCCGGTACTGGTCGTCATCCCGGGCGAAATCAAGAGCAACAACGCAACGTTTACGCAGAAGTTTGGATCCAACAACATTGCCGACTATGCCGAACTGGAGTTGAGCAATGCCAACTTCAAGGTGCTCGAACGCGCCGACATGGGTCCGTTGCTGCGCGAGTTCCAGCTCGCCTACACAATGGGTGATCCGAAGGCGGCGCGCAAGATGCTGCAAAAAGGCAAGTTCAAGACAACCAAATGGGTTGTCAAATTCGACATCCTCAAGGCCGAGCAGGTAGCTCAAGCGGGGCAGGGTTTTGATGGCCAGGCGGTCGGCAGCCTGATCAGCATCGCTGCCGGCAGTCGTGGCGGCGCGGCGGCCGGCGTGGCGGTTGGCTCGGTCAAGACCGAGGAATCAACCGGTGTATGGATCATCGGAATGCGTTACAAACTGATCAACGCCAACACCACCGAGCAGGTAGCAACCGGCTATGCCGAGGAAAAAATGGAGCTTGGATCCAAAGGCACTTCGGTACTCGGCATGTCCAGCAGTCAATCAGGGGGGCTGACGCTTGATTCACTGGTACAGCGATTGATTCAAAAGACCGTCTACGAAATCGACGCCAAGTACAAGTAAGCGACTGAACCGGGCGAATAAAAAATGCCTGCATTTATGCAGGCATTTTTTTGGCTCTTCGCTTTAACAGGGTGTTACACCTTGGGAGGCGGCCGGCGGTGACGCTTATTGCGTTTCGCAACTTGCCCGTCAGCGCCATCTTCCGGCCTGGCGGCCTGCCCTTGGCCAGGCTCGCCGCGCGGCGCCTGACGCTGTTGCTGCTGTTGCCCCTGCCCCTGCGGACGCGGCCCTTGTCCCTGACGCGGCCCCTGACGACGACCGGGTTCGGATGACGGCCCCCGGCGACCCGGCTCTCCTTGCGACGGCCGCCGACTCTGATCAACCGGCGGCTGCGACAGGCGATTACCCGGCGCCGTCTGGATTTCAAGCTCAACGAGCTCGTCCCACTGCGCATCGGTGCGATCGCGCTCGGGGACGGCAAGAAGTTCGCGGAGCCGCTGACGCGGATCTATGTGTACTGTCTGTACTGGTTGTACTGGTTCGTTCTCGTTCATACCGACATTATGAGGCACAGAAGGCCGCTTTTAAAGCTTCTTGCATGACTCAAGCGCCGCCGGCCCCGCAAGCGGCACGGCGCAAGCGATCCGCGACGGCGGCCCAGGCCGGATTTTGCGGAACATCCTCGACAACAATCATATCCACGCCCGCCCCGTCCAGCTCACGTAGTGCAGCGTAAATCCCGCGGGCGTAGCCTTCAGGATCGGCCGGCAGCATGCGCCAGGCGTGCGGCATGCCGGCATGCGGCGGCTGGCTGTGACACAGCGCGCCGCAATGACGACCACTGTGGCGAATGGCGTTCAGGAAATCGAGCAGGCGTTCGGCGGCAACAAGACGCATCGGCGTCGTTGGCGCATAGTGGGCGTCAAGCGAACCGGAGACGCGAGGGGTGTCGTCAGCCGAAGTGCGCACGGCAATCTCCGGAAAAACGCCAATCACCATTTCAATCTGTTCCGGCGTGACATGCCCGGGGCGCAACAAGCGCGGCACGAAAGCGTCGCCACGCGAGAGATCAATAATCGTCGATTCAATACCAACCGGACACGGCCCGCCGTCAAGCACCAGCGCCACAGCGCTACCGAGCTCCTCATGCACATGCGCCGCATCGGTCGGGCTGATGCGGCCGAAGCGGTTGGCCGAGGGCGCGGCGATGCCGCATTGGCCGTGAGCACCGCCGCCGGCTTGCGCATAGGCGCGCAGCAGATCAAGCGCCAGCGGATGCGCCGGCACACGCACACCAACAGTATTCTGCCCCCCGGTAACCGAGTCGGAGACACCAGAGGCGCGCTTGAGAATCAGAGTCAGCGGGCCGGGCCAGAAGGCTTCGGCAAGCGCCCAGGCCGAAGCGGGAACATCACACGCCCATTGGTCTAGATGACCCGCACCCGGCAAATGGACAATCAGCGGATGATCGGCCGGCCGGCCCTTGGCAGCAAAAATTTTGGCAACCGCCGCCGGGTTAGCGGCATCGGCACCCAGGCCATAAACGGTCTCGGTCGGAAAAGCGACCAGTTCGCCCGCTTGCAGCAGGGCGACGGCACGGGCGAGTTCGGTGGGCATCAGGCTGTAAACAAACCAAAACATTCACCGCAAAGGCGCAAAGGCGCAAAGGACGCGAAGAAAAAGAAAACGCAGTTACCTGAAAAAAAAGGCTCTTCTTTGCGCATCTTTGCGTCTTTGCGCCTTTGCGGTGAGTTCTTTGATTTTTTCACAGACGTTCACGGAAGATCGGGCAGGGTCTTCGCCAGAATTTTTTCGGTCTGCCGCACACGGAATTCGGAAAGTTTTTTCGCCATATCAGCATCGCTCAGCGCGAGCATCGCCACCGAAAACAGCGCCGCATTGACCGCCCCCGCTTCACCGATGGCGAAAGTAGCGACCGGAATACCGCCGGGCATCTGCACCATCGCCAACAACGAATCAAGCCCCTGCAGATGCTTCGAAGGCATCGGCACGGCGAGCACCGGCAATTCGCTCTTGGCGGCCAGCACGCCGGCCAGATGGGCCGCACCGCCCGCTGCGCCGATCAGAATCTTGATACCGCGCTCCTGGGCAACGGCGGCGTAATCCAGTGCGGCATCGGGCGTGCGGTGTGCCGACAGGACCTTCGCTTCGTAGTTAATGCCGAACTGCTTGAGCGTCTCGGCACAGGCGCGCATCACCGGCCAATCGCTGTCCGAGCCCATGACGATGCCAACAATCGGATGCTTGTTCATCTACGTATCTCCTATCTATCTATTGACAGCGCGCTCGGCGCTTTCGATGGTGTTGCCAAGTAACATGGTGATCGTCATCGGGCCGACGCCGCCGGGCACCGGGGTAATCGCCGAAGCCACTTCCTTGACCTGCTCAAAGTCGACGTCGCCACACAGCTTGCCATCGGGCAAGCGGTTGATGCCGACATCGATAACCACAGCCCCGGGCTTGACCATATCCGCCGTCACAAAACGCGGGCGGCCAATCGCTGCCACCAGCACGTCAGCACGCCGGGTATGAAAAAGCAGATCTTTCGTCTGCGAATGACAGACCGTCACCGTAGCGCCGGCGTGCAGCAGCAGCATGGCCATTGGCTTGCCGACGATATTCGAGCGACCGATAACAACGGCTTCCTTACCCTTCAGATCAATGCCGGCGTCTTCAAAAAACTTCATCACCCCATAAGGCGTGCACGGGATGAAGCGCGGCTGCCCCTGCATCAGCGCGCCGACATTCTCGACATGAAAACCATCGACATCCTTGTCCGGCGAAATGGCTTCGAGCACGGCATCGGCATCAAAATGCCGGGGCAATGGCAGCTGCACCAGAATGCCGTGAATCTTCGGATCGGCATTGAGTGCCGCGATCTTGTCGAGCACCGCCTGGGGGGCCGCATCGGCCGGGAAAATGATATTTTCGGAATGAAAGCCCGCCGCATCGCAGGCTTTTACCTTGTTGCGCACATAGACCTGCGAAGCTGCGTCTTCACCAACCAGAATCACCGCCAGTCCGGGGCGCTCACCCTGCGCGGCAAGTGCTTCAGCGCGGGTTTTGAAGTCGGCGCGCAGTTTTTGTGCGAGCACGTTGCCGTCGAGAATTTTTGCTGTCATTTTGTGAACCGTTGAAGACGCGGAGCAAATGAAAAATGCGAAAAAAACGAAAGAGGCCGGGTGCGCAAATGCGCAACGCCGACCTTCTTCTCTAATCGAGCCGCGATTTTACCGCAAATCAGGCAGTGACTATTTCAGCTTTCGCAGCCGCTTCTGCTGCCGCCCGCCCCGCGGCAAAAGCACGGCGGTTGAGTTCAACCAGTGCCGGCTTTTTTGAGGCAAAGCGCTTGAGAATGCACTGCTCGATCACTTCAGCCGGGAACGGCAGGTAATCGGAGATCGCGCCGAGCATCACCGTGTTGCCCAGACGGATATCGCCCAGTTCGTTAGCAATTGCCGAGGCATCAAAGGAAAACACACGGGTGCCGGCGGCACGCACTTCAGCGACAGGATCAGCCGGGTACTCATACAGACCCAGCTCGACGATTGGCGGCACCAGGCGACCGGTATTGATCAGCGCCAGCCCGTCGGGACGCAGCATGTGACGCCAGCGCATTCCCTCGGCCGCTTCGAAACCCAGCAACACATGCGCCTGACCTGGCGTAATTTGCGGCGACAAGATCTTCTTGCCGAAACGCAGGTGCGACGATACGACACCGCCGCGCTGCGCCATGCCGGCCACTTCGGTTTTCTTGACGTCATGACCGAGCGCGATAGCCGCCTCGGCAAGAATTTCAGTCGCCGTCATGACGCCCTGACCACCGGTGCCGACAACGAGGATATTTGTGATTTCAGACATTGGATAACCCCAAAACGCTCTCGACGCAGAGTACGCAGAGGCGCAAAGAACGCAGAGAAAAAAACTTTTTTAGCTTTTGAATTTCTCTGCGAACTCTGCGTCTCTGCGCTCTCTGCGTTAAAAGCGGTTAATGTTTTTTAGCGAAATTGATCACCGACGTCACCGTATCCGCATGCACGATAGCATCCGGCGCGCAGGGCTGCAGGCACAGGCCGCAACCGGTGCAGGCGGCACTTTCGATGCGCACAAAGGCGAGATCGACTTCTTTACCGTTCGCCTTGGTCACCTTGTCACGGCGCGTCACGTGGATCGCCGGACAACCCACATCGACGCAGTTGCCGCAACCCGTGCACTTGTCTTCAACGACAGTAAAGGGCTTCAGCGCGTGGTAGTCCTTGATCAGCACGCAGGGCTGACTGGTGATAATGACTGACGGCTCGGGAATTTTTGTTTCTTCGCGCAGCGTTTTCAGCAGGGTCGGCAGCTCGTAGGCATCAACGACATGCACGCGCTCCTCGCGCACACCGAGGGCTTTGACCAGCCGGGCGAAATCAACACGTGGCGCTTCGTTGCCGTGAATGTCACGACCATTACCCGGATTATCCTGTCCGCCGGTCATCCCGACGGCACGATTGTCGAGCAGCAGCACGGTCACGTTGCCGCGGTTATAGACAATATTCAGCAGACCTTGCATGCCCATGTGCAGGAAGGTCGAATCGCCGATCACGGCGACGATCTTCTTGTCCTTGTCGGTTTCGCCACGCCCCTTGTCGAGACCCAGCGCCATACCCATCGAAGCGCCCATCGAGATGCAAGCATCAAGCGCGTTCCACGGGTGGCCGAAGCCGAGCGTGTAGCAGCCGATGTCGCCCGAGATGGTCACATTGCGCAATTGCGACAAGGTGTAATAAACACCAAGGTGCGGGCAGGCCACACACATCGTCGGCGGCCGCGGGAAGACCGGCATCGGCAGCGCCTTGGACACCTCCGGCTCAGGCTCGCCGAGCAGACGGGCGATCACCGGCTTAAGCACATTCGGCGACAGCTCACCCGATTGCGGCAGGATGCTCTTGCCGATTACGGCAATTCCCTGTGCCTTGAGTTCAGTCTCGATCAGCGGCTCGACTTCCTCAACGACGACCAGTTGGTCGCACAGCGCGGCAAACGCACGCACTTTTTCGAACGGCACCGGGAAAGAAAAACCGAGCTTGAGTACCGGCGCATCGGGGAAGCTCTCACGCACGTGCATGTAGGCCGGACCCGAGGTGACGAAACCGACACGACGATCTGTTTTTGTCTCGCCACCGGTTTCGATTACGTTGAGCGGCGAGATTTCAGACTCGGCACGCAGCTTGCGCTCACGCTCGAACATCATCGGCAGACGACGACCCGCAGCGGTCGGCACCATTACCCAGCGCGCGACTTCTTTTTTGAAGCCGGCTGCCGGAACTTCGCAACGTTCGCCAACCGTAACCAAGCCCTTGACGTGGCAGATGCGCGTCGTCAGGCGCAGGATCACCGGCACCTGGAAGCGCTCGGAGAGTTCGAAAGCTGCCAGCGTAAACTCGTAGGCCTCCTGCGAATCGGCAGGCTCCAGCACAGGGACGTGTGCAAAGCGACCCCAGAAACGCGAGTCCTGTTCATTCTGCGAAGACGAAAGCCCCACGTCATCGGCAATGGCGATCACCAGACCGCCGGCGACACCGGTCAGCGTCATCGTCATCAACGCATCGGAAGCAACGTTCATCCCGACATGCTTCATCGCACAGAAACTGCGCGCACCGGTCATCGAGGCGCCGAAAGCAACTTCAAGCGAGACTTTTTCGTTAACCGACCACTCGGAATAAATGTCGGGATAGGTTGAAACCACTTCCAGCATTTCAGTTGCCGGCGTTCCCGGATAGGCCGCAGCAACACGCACGCCGGACTCCCACACGGCACGCGAAACCGCCTCATTACCTGACATCAACAGCCGGCTCTGGGCCGGCGCGGGCATGACTGCTGCCATTACGTCTCCTCGGGTTGCTCGATTACGAAAATGTTTCAAATTGGCCGAACAAGTTACCGGTTTTGTAACGCTTTCACGTTGACGCAGATCAATTCGCACCACGGCATGAGCAAAAACCGGAAATTTTCGCGAATTTTCGCGAACTTTAACACACGCGCCTATTGCACATCGCAAAAAGCTATCTTACAATGTGAAATTGATGCGGTGCGGTACTTCGCATTAAAAGTAAGGATTAACCTAGCGCTGCCGCCAGATCGGTGCGCAGCACAAAAACGTTCTTCAACCGAGGAGACAGACCATGGCAGCACAGCCCGAGAACCCACAATCGGTCGGCAACATTGACGCCGACCCGCAGGAAACGCAGGAATGGCAGGACGCACTAGGTGGCGTCATCGACAAGGAAGGCGCCGACCGTGCGCACTACCTGATCGAACGCATGATCGAGCAGGCACGCGAAGAAGGGATCGACATCCCTTACAGCGCGACGACCGAATACATCAATACGATTCCGGTCGACCAGCAGCCGAAATACCCGGGCAATCCTGACCTCGAAATCAAGATTCACAACTACATCCGCTGGAACGCCATGGCCATGGTCGTGCGTGCCAACAAAGATTCCAACGTGGGCGGCCACATTGCCTCGTTTGCATCAGCCGCAGCGCTCTATGACGTCGGTTTTTCGTGGTTCTGGCACGCACCGACCGAACAACACGGTGGCGACCTGATTTTCTTCCAGGGCCACGCCGTTCCCGGCATCTACGCACGCGCGCACCTGCTTGGTCGCCTGACCGACGACCAGATGAACAACTTCCGCCAGGAAGTCGATGGCAAGGGCATCCCCTCCTACCCGCACCCGTGGCTGATGCCGGACTTCTGGCAGTTCCCGACCGTCTCGATGGGCCTTGGCCCGATCCAGGCGATCTATCAGGCACGCTTCATGAAGTACATGGATAGCCGTGGTTTTGTTGAAGCGAAGAACCGCAAGGTCTGGGCCTTCCTCGGCGACGGTGAAACCGACGAAGTCGAATCGCTCGGCGCCATCGGCATGGCCGCGCGTGAAAAACTCGACAACCTCGTGTTCGTCATCAACTGCAACCTGCAGCGTCTCGACGGCCCGGTACGCGGCAACGGCAAGATCATCCAGGAACTCGAAGGCGAGTTCCGTGGCGCCGGCTGGAACGTCATCAAGCTGGTCTGGGGTACGCACTGGGATACGCTGCTCGCACGCGACAAGAGCGGCATCCTGAAAAAACGCATGATGGCTGTGGTCGATGGTGAGTATCAGACCTTCAAGGCCAAGGACGGCGCCTACGTTCGTGAGTATTTCTTCAACACGCCGGAACTGAAAGCACTGGTCGCCGACTGGACCGATGAAGAAGTCTGGGCGCTGAACCGCGGCGGTCACGACATTTTCAAGATCTTCACCGCCTACAAGAAAGCGGTCGACCACAAGGGTCAGCCGACACTGATCCTCGCCAAGACGATCAAGGGCTTCGGCATGGGTCAATCCGGCGAGGGTATGAACACTTCGCACCAGCAGAAGAAGCTTGATCACGACTCGGTCCGGAGCTTCCGCGACCGCTTCAATCTGCCGGTGCGCGACGATCAGCTCGACGAACTGCCCTATCTCAAATTCGAAGAAGGTTCGCCGGAACTCGCCTACATGCGTGAGCGTCGCCAGAACCTCGGCGGCTACCTGCCACAGCGTCGCCGCAGTGCAGCCGCACTCGAAATCCCGGCATTGTCGGCGTTTGATTCGCTGCTCGTGGCTTCCGGTGAAGGCCGCGAAGTATCGACCACCATGTCGATCGTGCGCATCCTGAACATCCTGTTGAAAGACAAGAAAATCGGCAAGAACGTCGTGCCGATTGTCCCGGACGAATCACGCACCTTCGGTATGGAAGGCCTCTTCCGCCAGGTCGGCATCTGGAACCAGGAAGGCCAGAACTACGTTCCGCAGGACCACGACCAACTGATGTTCTACAAGGAATCGAAGACCGGTCAGGTACTGCAGGAAGGCATCAACGAAGCCGGCGCAATGGCTGACTGGATCGCCGCCGCCACCGCCTACTCGGTGCATAACGTGCAGATGATTCCGTTCTACATCTGCTACTCGATGTTCGGCCTGCAGCGCACGATGGACCTCTGTTGGGCAGCAGCCGATCAACGCGCACGCGGCTTCCTGATTGGTGGCACCGCCGGTCGCACGACGCTGAACGGCGAAGGCCTGCAGCACGAAGATGGTCACTCGCTGATCCTTTCCGGCCTGATCCCGAACTGCGTCAGCTACGACCCGACCTTCTCGTTCGAAGTCGCCGTGGTCATGCAGGACGGCATGCGTCGCATGTTCCAGGAGCAGGAGGACGTTTACTACTACATCACGGTAATGAACGAGAACTACGAGCATCCGGAAATGCCGAAGGGCGCCGAAAAAGACATCCTCAAGGGCATGTACCTGCTGCGCAAAGGCGCCGCCGAAGGCAAGAAAGCGGCACCACGTGTGCAACTGCTCGGCTCCGGCACGATCTTCCGCGAAGTCATTGCAGCAGCCGAGTTACTCAAAAGCGATTGGGGTGTCGATGCCGATCTGTGGGGTTGCCCGAGCTTCACCGAACTGTCGCGCAACGGCAACGACGTGCAGCGTCACAACCTGCTCAATCCGACCGCCAAGGCACAACTGTCGCACGTCGAAACCTGCCTCAACGGCACGACCGGCCCGGTGATTGCCGCAACCGATTACGTTCGCATGTATGCCGAACAGATTCGCCCGTTCATCAACCGCCGCTATGTCACGCTCGGCACCGATGGTTTCGGCCGTTCGGATACGCGTGAAAAGCTGCGTCACTTCTTCGAGGTCGATCGTCGCTGGGTCACCGTTGCTGCGCTCAAG
>JBIJCY010000391.1:0-2879 GCA_044344385.1 Rhodocyclaceae bacterium
CTGCTGGCCGGCCGCAACATGGATCGCCTGATTGGCCTCGACGATGACCTGCTCGGCAAACTGCAACGGTGTCGCCGGCGGAATTTCACCGCGCAAACGCTCGACAACAAAATCGAGCGCCATACGACTGGCCACCTCGCCGGAGCGATGCCCGCCCATGCCGTCGGCAACCAAGGCAAACCCGTAGTCTCTATCTACAGCAGCCGTATCCTCGTTGTGAGCGCGCACGCGACCGGCTTCGGACAAGCTGGCAAACTCAAGGCGGTAAAATTCGTTATTCAAAATTGGGGGCCGGGAACCGTAAAAAAACAAACAGCCCGGAAATATATCACATCACTTCCCGCGCTTTCTTGACAGCCTCGGCCCAAGAACCCAATATCCAGCCTCGTCCCCGCGGCACGCCTGCCGCTTACACATTCCGTCCGACCGCTCATGACACTTGCGCAACTTGGTCGCTACAAAATCACCGGAACGCTGGGACGAGGCGCCATGGGCACCGTTTACAGCGCGCATGATCCGCTCATCGAGCGCACGGTGGCGATCAAGACGGTAAGTTGCACCGGACTCTCACGCGACGAGGCCGATGCTTTCGAGCAGCGTTTTTACCGCGAAGCCAAATCTGCCGGGCGACTCAACCATCCGAACATCGTCACCATCCACGATGTCGGGCGCAGCGACGATCTGGCCTACATCGCCATGGAGTTTCTCACTGGCC
The DNA here is from genome assembly GCA_044344385.1 of Rhodocyclaceae bacterium. GTDB lineage: Bacteria > Pseudomonadota > Gammaproteobacteria > Burkholderiales > Rhodocyclaceae > CAJBIL01. The sequence goes on from JBIJCY010000391.1 coordinate 716, forward strand.
GCTCGCTGCGCGAAATTCTCGATTCGGGCGTTGTGCTGCCGCTTGAACGGATCGCCGAGATCGCCGCCCGGATCGCTGACGGGCTGGCTTTTGCACACGCCAACGACGTCGTGCATCGCGACATCAAACCAGCCAACATCATGGTGCTCGACAACGACACCGTCAAAATCGCCGATTTTGGCGTCGCACTCTTGCCGAGCGGCTCGCAAACGATGGCCGGCACGGCGTTTGGCTCGCCCAAATACATGTCACCGGAACAGGTCACCGGACAAAAGGCCGACGGCCGCTCGGACATCTTTTCGCTCGGCGCCGTTCTCTACGAGATGCTGACGGGTCACCCTCCCTTCACCGGTGCCGATCTGCACGCCATTCTCTACCAAGTGCTGAACGGCGCACCACCCCTGCCTTCGAGCTTCAATCCCAGCCTGCCGCGCGGCTTCGACCGCATCGTCGCACGCGCCATGGCCAAGGATCCAGATAAGCGTTACCAGAATGCCGCCGAGATGGCCGCACACCTGCGCAAGTATCGCTACATCGTCAAACAGGCACAGAAAAAACAGAATGCGGGCAATCCTCCGCCGGCTTCAGAAAAACAAGCAACAACGGCCGCCGGTGATGACACTGTGCAACTGAAGGCGATCGGCGCACCGACGAACACAGCACCCGGCAAGAGCGCCTATGTCCTGCGCTACGGTGCGCCACTGGCGGCCCTGGCATTGTTGGCCGGCTGGTTTCTACTGCGTCCCGCAGCAACGCAGCCGCCACCCGGAATTACCGGGGCCGAAACAGCGCACGGCACGCCGCCTGCGACCGCGCTGGCAACGCCAACACCCGCCCCCGCTCAGGACGCCGAGAGCAACGCCAAAGTGAGTGCACTGCCGCGCGCGCCGGAAGCAGCAGCGGTCACTGCAGCGCCGCCCGCTGTTACCAGCGGCCGCATCCGCTTGGCCATCGCACCGTGGGGTGAGGTCTACGTCGATGGGAAAAAAGCAGGAATCTCACCACCGCTCACCGAAATTCGCCTGCCGGCCGGCAAGCACAGCATCGAAATTCGCAACAGCAATTTCAAAGCGCACCGGCAAAGCGTCGATGTGGCGCCTGATACCAATCTCCGCATCAAGCACAAATTCGAATGAGCAAAAATCCGATGTTATTTCTTCCCACTTCACTGCTACGTCGCATTCTTAGCCTACTCACCTTTGTTCTCTTATGCAGCGCCTGCGCCTCCAGCAGCGTCAAGGAAGCGGACACGCCGCCGGCTACGAAAACCAGGGAAGGAAAGGAAGCTGCCAAGGGAGTTACTGTGGCCCCTCTCGACAAGGCACAGCAGGAGCTGGCCAGCGCTATCGCCAGCTACGAAAACAGCAACTACAAACTAGCCACCCGACAGATGCAGAGCGCACTCGCACTGGGCCTCAAGGCGCGTGACGAGCAAGCCAACGCACACAAGTACCTGGCCTTCATGCACTGTGTCAGCGGTCGCGAACGCCAGTGCCGTGAAGAATTCCGCATGGCACTTGACGCCGACCCAACCTTCGATCTAACCCCGGCCGAAACCGGGCACCCGACCTGGGGGCCGGTGTTCCGCAAGCTCAAGACAAGCTACAAACCCGCTTCAAAATAAGAGACTGGGCGTAAGTCGCTTATCAAACCCGGTTGTTCGCACTGGTTCTCCACGCATCGACTTCCGGATTGCCGCAAAGATGCTGGAGTAAATTAAAAGCCGCCTCCGCATAAGCACTCGCTGCAACACTCAAGCCCTCGCCCAGCTCAAATTTCTCACCACGTACGCACAACACAAAAGCCGGCGGCGGCGCCTCATCGCTAACGCGCGGCAACACGGCAAGCACCGATTCCGGCGGCAATGCGTGCGTGCTGTGCCCCGGCCTATCGACAGCCACCGCTTCACGAAAGACAAAAGGCGCGGTTGTCCCATGGCCTGCATCGATGAACAGCGCCAGACGCCGCCCGGCAAGGTCAAGCGCATGCTCGATTTGCAACTGAAAATCACCGATCAACTCGAAGCCATCGGCCAAGCCCTCGGCATCAAGCCAGTCCTGCAGGCGATCAAGCAGCAACGGCCCGAGCGCATCATCGCCGCGACTTGGATTGCCGCAGGCAAGAACAACCACCGGTGCCTTCACCGATTCAAGAGGCACTGCTG
>JBIJCY010000392.1:0-2873 GCA_044344385.1 Rhodocyclaceae bacterium
GACGCCGAAAGCGCGGCAATAGCTGCACACGGCCCGGGCAAAGGCACCACGCGGTAGCCTGCGGCACGCACATCAGCCACCAGCCGCGCGCCGGGATCGGACACCGCCGGTGTCCCCGCATCGGAAACCAGCGCCACCGATTCGCCAGCCGCCAGGTGCGAAATCACCTGCTGCGCGGCACCGGCCTCGTTGTGCTGATGCGCCGCGAGCAGACGGGCGTTGCTGCCAAAATGCTTAAGCAATGGTCCGCTGTGCCGCGTATCCTCGGCAGCTACCCACTGCACGCTGCGCAACACATCAATGGCACGCTGCGTCATATCGCCCAGATTACCGAGCGGGGTGGGGACTACATATAATGCAGGAGATTCTTCCGTCATGATGATCAAGGCTTTCTGTGAACGACAACGATAACACGAGCGGCAAACAGGCCGAGGCTTTGGCAGCGCAATTCCTTGCGCACCAAGGTCTGCAAGTGCTAACGCAGAACTTCCGCTGCCGGGGCGGAGAAATTGACCTTGTCTGCCGAGACTGCAAGGTACTGGTTTTCGTTGAAGTCCGCCTGCGTCGCAACCAAAGTTACGGCGGCGCAGCGGCCAGCATCACGAGAACCAAGCAGGCACGCATAATCCTCGCTGCACGCCACTACCTGATCGCCAATGCAGCGGCTGAAAGCGACTGCCGCTTTGACTGCGTGCTGCTCGACAGCCTCGACGACAGCCGGATCGAATGGATACGCGATGCGTTTTCTGCGGATTAAGTGAGTATAAAAAGTGCTTGAACCCCTAACGCTGTGGCCCAAGGCCAGGCTGGCGCGCAGGCGCAGAGACGCAGAGGTTTCGCAGAGGAGGGCATTAAAAACGAGCGATTTTCTCTGCGTTTTCTCTGCTCCTCTGCGCCTGCGCGCCAGCCTGGCCTTGGGCCACAGCGGTAAGTTTTTGATTTTTTTACTATCGCTCAGCCTGCTCTGCCCGCCGGCCTTCGCCGAGACGGTAAAAATTCTCGTCCAAAGCTCGCCGCTGGCCGGCAGCCAGTATTACGCGGTCAGCGAGGTCTGGCCGCAAATCAAGCCCGGCGACCGCCTGACGCTAACGCGCGAACCGGATAACCGCCATGACCGCAACGCGATTCGTGTCGACTGGAACGGCCGTCAACTTGGCTACGTGCCGCGCGCCGAAAATCGGGCCGTGGCCGCCGCGCTCGACCGTGGCGAGAGGCTCGAAGCGCGCGTCTCGAAGCTGCGTGAAGCGCATGATCCGTGGCAGCGGGTCGAGTTCGAGGTCTATCTGGTCTTGTGAAGATTCGGAGATGTTAGAATCGCCGCTACTTTCACCCGCCCCGCACCGAAACCCATGGATTTGATTACCCGTATCAGCCAGCACTTCAAGGACAGCGCCCAGACAAAACTGGACGCCATTGAAATGCTCGCCGCACCCATTGCCGAGGCAACCGAGTCAATGGTCGCCTGCCTGATCAATAACGGCAAGATCCTCGCTTGTGGCAACGGCGGCTCGGCCGGCGACGCCCAGCACTTTGCGGCCGAACTGGTTGGCCGCTTTGAGGCCGAGCGCCAGGAACTGGCGGCAATTGCGCTAACCACCGACACCTCGATCATCACCGCTATCGCCAACGATTACAGCTACAAGGTAATTTTTGCCAAACAGATCCGCGCACTCGGCCAGCCTGGCGATGTGCTGCTGGCCATTTCAACGTCGGGCAATTCAGCCAACGTAATCGAAGCGATCCGTGCCGCGCACGACAACGATCTGCGCATCGTTGCCCTGACCGGCAAAGGTGGCGGCGAGATTGGCGAAATGCTGCGCGACGGCGATGTGCACATTTGCGTGCCGGCCGACCGCACGGCGCGCATTCAGGAAACGCACCTTTTGACCATCCACTGCCTGTGTGATGGCATTGATTGCCTGCTTTTGGGAGTTGAATAATGAAAAAACATCTAATTACCGTCCTGTTGCTCGGCGCTGCCGTCCTGCCCATGCTGCAAGGCTGTGTTCCGGTCGTTGCCGCAGGCGTCACGACGGGCGTTCTGGCCACTTTTGACCGCCGTTCGCTCGGCACGCAGACCGAAGATGAAACCATCGAGTGGAAAGCCAGTTCCCACGTTAGCGAAAAACTCGGTGACAAAGTACATATCAATTACACCAGCTACAACCGCAAGGTTCTCCTCTCCGGCGAAGTGCCCAGCGCCGAAATCAAGGCGGAAGTCGAGCGTATTGTCACCGGCGTCACCAACGTTCAGGGCATTTACAACGAGCTCGCCGTGGCCAACGTCACCGCCTACTCGGCTCGCAGCAACGATGCTTACATCACCTCCAAGGTCAAGGGGCGCTTCATCGACGCGAACCGCTTTAATGTCGTCCACGTCAAGGTGGTCACTGAAGCCGGCGCTGTTTATCTGATGGGCTTGGTTACCCAGCGCGAAGCCGACGCCGCCATCGAACTGGCACGCACCACGTCGGGCGTAAAAAAAGTCATTAACGTGATGGAAATCATCTCCGAGGCGAAAGCCAAACAACTTGACGTCTCTGTTCCGGACCAACCGAAACAAGCCGAGCCGGCTACACCAAAGGATTGACCAGCAACATGCATCCTGCACGGCCTGACTTTGAAGACAAGATTGTTGCGCCGGAACGGCTCGCCGAACACCTTGAACGCCTCGCCCATCCGCTGGTTTTCACCAACGGCTGCTTTGACATTCTGCATCGCGGCCACGTCACCCTGCTGGCACAGGCCAGGGCGCTTGGCGCGTCAATGATTGTCGCGCTCAACTCGGATGCTTCGGTAAAAAAACTGGGCAAAGGCGATGACCGGCCGGTCAACACGCTGGCCGACCGTCTCGCCGTGATGGCCTCGCTCGA
>JBIJCY010000393.1:0-2867 GCA_044344385.1 Rhodocyclaceae bacterium
TGGTTTCCGGCGCAATCGACAGAATTTGCTCGAGCAGCTTGAAACCCTCCGAAACGGAGTCAGCATCCGGCGGCAAGCCAAGATCCATCGTCACCACCGGAGGCTGGTGACGGCGCACCTGAGCCAACGCACTCTCGCGGTCATCCGCCGTCAGTGTCTCGTACTGATCGAAAGCCCAGCGAATCTGCTTTTGCAGCGCCGGATCGTCTTCAACGATCAGCAAGGGGCGCAACTTCTCTGAACTCACTCAGACTCCTTAGGTAACAAACCCGAATCCATTCCGGCACCCGTGTCAAACAAGGGCAACAACAGACTGACCTGTGTTCCAACATTGACCGCGCTATCCACTGAAACCTTCCCCCCCAGTTCATGCACGTACTGAAAACTCTCGTAAGCACCGATGCCCATACCCGCGGGCTTGGTTGTCTGAAAGGGCTTGAACAGGCGCTCGCGTAAAAACTCGGGCGTCATTCCATGCCCGGTATCGCCAACCTCAATCATGGCATGCGTTCCCTGGCGCGCCAGCCTGACCCAGACCCGCCCACCGTTGTCGGTAGCATCCAGTGCGTTCTGGACGATGTGCCCAATGACCCGCTCAATCCTGTCTTCATGCCCCCTGGCAATCACCTTGTCGGTCAGATCTATGTCCAGATCACGGCCCTGACCCGACTTGGCCGTGCGGATTCGCCGGATGACATCGCCAAGATCAATGCCGCGCGGGCTATCAACCGGCGTTGCCCCTTCACGCAGTTGCATCATCAATTGCCGCATGCGCTCGACAGAATGCTCCACGGTCATCAGCATATCCTGCTGGAATTCCGGATTATCCCGATGGCGTTCAGCATTTTTAAGCATTAGAGACAATTGCGCAACGATGTTCTTCAAATCATGAACAACAAAAGCCGACATCCGGTTAAACGCGTCGAATTTTCGCACCTCAAGCAACGCTTCAGTCGCCTGCATCTGCCCAAGAAATGCCCCGGCCTGCCGGCCGGCCGTTTTCAACAGATCGTTGACCTCCCAATTGACATCGATTTTTGTACGCGCCGTGGCCAGAACGACAAAACCAATCATCTCGTTTCCGGTTGCCAAAGGCACAACCAGCCAGGCATTGGGCACCTCAACAAGCCAGCCGGGTATGTCGAGCCGGTCATAACGGCGAGGTAGCGAACGGTACTCTTCCAGGTTGATAATCCAGCCTGCGCAAAAAAACGCGAGGTCGGATCCTTCAGCCAGAGTGCACCGGCCGGACTCTCGACCATATCAGCCAAGCCCTTGACCACATGCTGCCCCATTTCCGAAAACCCATCCTGAGACGACAAGGTACTGGTAAAGCGCAGCCACTCCTCCCGATAATCATAGCGGTAACTGAAAAAATGCTTGCCGACCAGAACACGGAACTTCGCCCGGATCGAACCTGACAGACTGAGCAGGCCCAGCAATAACAGTGCAGCGAACAACAATGCCAGCTGAAAGGCGCGACCCCAATCGCCGCCGAAATAGCGAACGTAGTAGCCGGCAGCGGCCATAAACAGGAGATAGACACCCACGGCAACCAGCGTTGCTGACTGCAAGGCAGCGCGCTGGGACAGAACAACCCTCTTCTGCCAGTCGCGGCTTCGAACCGTCGAGATCGCAACCAGCGGCACCACCAGGGCATGCACGAAACCGCGGATACTAAAAGCATCCGCGTCTATCCGGTTGAACAGCAACGCGTCCGAATACAGATACAAATCAAAGAGGACCGCTCCGCCAACCCCGATGCACAAGGGCTTGATGCTCCAACGCCAGTCAGGCGCTACATTGCGGAACAATTGTTCGACGAGAACCAGCGCAAAAACGGTCATCGCCAGTGAATCGAACAAGGCCAGTCGATGCGGCGGGAAAAAATAGCTAACACCCAGCGCAACCATGACTTGCGCCGCCAGGCCAACAACGAGGAGGACCAAGGCAATGCCGCCCAACCAACGCAGGCGGACCGGCCAAAGCACCTCGTCTGAATCCGGTTTGAGCAAAAGCAGAAGAAACAGGAACCAGCCGCCAAACCTTAAAGTATCGGCAAGTAGACTGCCTGCGAAGAAAACGGCTTGCCCGGTTAACGCAAAGGCAAGGCCACACATTCCCCACAAGGCGCTCAGCACAACCGCGACAAACAAAGCGCGGCTACGTAATCCGGCGCGCCACCCGGCGGCCAGATAAATGGCAAAGGCTGCGTAAACGCAGCCTGCAAGCCCATAACTCCAGGCAGATATTGCTTCTATGCTGGCACCCAAACGGCAAACCTCCTCAGATCACGCCTCGTATACGACTCAACCTGAGGAGCCTGGATTACTGAGCGCCCTTACCGGTAAGCACCACGCCTACGGTCTCAAACAAGATCACAAGATCCAAAAACAGCGCGTGGTTTTTGACGTAGTACAAATCATACTGGAGCTTCTGGATAGAATCATCCACCGACGCACCATAATGATAATTTACCTGCGCCCAACCGGTCACACCTGGCTTGACACTATGACGAACAGCATAGAACGGGATGTCGCGCGTGAGCTGATCAACAAAATACGGGCGCTCCGGGCGCGGGCCGATCAAGCTCATGTCGCCGCCCAGTACGCTGAAAAGCTGTGGTAACTCATCGATGCGCAACTTGCGGATAATGCGGCCAACGCGCGTTGTCCGGTCATCATTTGCCGTTGCCCAGCGCGGCTTGCCATCACCTTCGGCATCCATGCGCATGCTGCGGAACTTGATCACGTTAAAAAGACGTCCATTCAAACCGACGCGCTCTTGCCGGTAAAACACGGGGAAGCCGTCTTCAAAATAAATCAGCAGCGCGGTCACCAGCATTACCGGCAATGCCATAAAAATCA
>JBIJCY010000394.1:0-2866 GCA_044344385.1 Rhodocyclaceae bacterium
TGATCGCAAAACGCACTTCAACGAGCATCGTCCACGCCACTCGCGACCCGGAAGCACCCAGCGCCATGGCCGTCTCGCGGGCACGCGGGTCGGCGCCCTGAATGGCCGATAGCGAAAACGCAATCAACACCGGCAGGGCAATCAGCACCTGCCCGATGACCATAGCGGTCTGCGTGAACAGCAGATGCAGTTGGCCGAAAACGCCCTGACGCGAAAGCAGCAGATAAAGCATCAGGCCTACGACCACCGTCGGCGAAGCCAACAACCCCTGAATGACGACGATCAACGGCCGCCGCCCCGGGAAATCAACGGTTGCCAGCAGATAGCCACTGCCTACACCGAGCGGCATGGCGATCAGCATGGCGATCAGCGACACCGACAGCGATACGGCAACGATCCCCCACAGATCGGCATCGCCGGAAAACAGGAGCAGCAGCGCCTGACGCGTGGTTTCAAGAAGCTCCAAGCCCGTGCGCCCTTCTATCTGGCCGGTGTGACAAAGAAAAGCTGCTCGCCATTCGGCTTGAATCCGGCAATCGCCGCACGTCCTTCAGGCCCGGTCATCCAGTCGATCAGCGCCATTGCACCGGCATAATTAATGTCCGGATATTTTTTCGGACTGACCGCAATGATGCCGTAAGGATTGAACATTCGCGCATCGCCCTGCACCGAAATCTCCAGCCCGGTCTTCGCCTTGTAGGCAGCGAATGTCGCGCGGTCGGAAAGCGTATAGCCCTGCATCTCGCCGGCCATCGTCAACACTTCGCCCATGCCAAGACCGGCTGATACGTGCCATGTCGCGCCCTTGGGCGTCACGCCGATCTGTTGCCAGTAGCCCTTCTCCATCTTGTCGGTTCCGGAATCGTCGCCACGTGAGATGAAACGTGCCTTGCCCGTCGCGATACGGCGCAAGGCCTCAAGCACATCCTTGCCGCCACGCACGCCGGCCGGGTCAGACGGCGGACCGACCAGAATAAAATCGTTGAACATCACATCACGCCGATCAACACCATGCTGCGCAGCAACAAAAGCGTCCTCGGCCTCACGAGCATGGACCAGCACGACATCGACGTCGCCATTCTCCCCCAGCTTGAGCGCCTTGCCGGTTCCCACCGATACGACGTGCACCTTGCCACCCAGCCTGGCCTCAAAATGAGGAAGGATAGCGCGCAGCAAACCGGAACTCTCAGTACTCGTAGTTGTTGCCAAGCGCAGATCACGCGCCGCGACGGTCATCGAAATGACACCTAGAAGCAGGAAAATAGCCGTCCGCAGACGACGTCCCCTAAAGAATGTTTTCACCATGCCGTTACCTTAAGTTCGCACGAATCGCTTGAATTTTTTTGCCATGTCATTAGTATGAGCCTTTGAAGCGCGCGACCAGCCTCGCTTTCCGAGCATCGAGACTGCTGAAATAAAGAAACGACCATGCCAAAACCGTATTTCTTTTTCCGCCCATTGCTCGCAAAAAACCATGCCTGGGCAGCGTTCGACTGGCAAACAGACAAACCGGAGACGGTCGAAGCGGCTGACTACACCCGCTGTTTTGACGAATCCGGCGTTGCGTCGCTGGCCAATAAAAACCCGCTCATCTTGCCAACCCATCCAGCCTGGCTGGCGCAGAGCGAGTTTATTCAGAAATTCGAAGCCAACCAAGCTATTTTCGTACTGCCGGCAGAGATCCTTGATGATGCAGCCAACATTGAGCAATGCAAGGCGCTGCGAAAGCATGGGCAGCACTGTGCACTGCACGTTGAAAACGCAGAAGTCATCCGGCGGATTCCGGTCGCCGCCTTCAACCATCTGCAGTTTGATGCCAACTTTGCGCGTCATCAGTTGCCTACCCTTGAGCTGCATTACACCAGCGACGCCGGCTTCAGAAAAATTGCCAGCACAGTCAATTCACATGAGCAGTTCGACTGGCTAACTGCCCATCATTTTGAGCTCTGCGACAGCAGCTTCATTACCGTACTTGACCCCAACGCCGGCAAGGAACCTGACCTTACGCGATTGAAACTGCTCAAACTGTTGAGCCTCGTCGCACAGGATGCCGACACACGCGAAATTGAGTATATTTTCCGTGAAGAGCCAAAGCTTTCATACAACCTGCTGCGTCTGGTCAACTCCGTTGCCGTTGGTGCAAAGACCAGCATCGGCAGCTTTCACCAGGCGATTGCCATCCTCGGTCGCCGGCAACTGCAACGTTGGCTGCAATTGCTCATCTACGCGAACCAGCTGGCACAGGTCAACGTACCCAACCCGCTGATGCAACTCGCCGCAGCGCGCGGTCGGCAGATGGAGCTTCTGGTCGGCGCGATGGAGCCGACGATCGACATTCCTGAATTTGCAGATACGGCCTTCATGACGGGAATTTTCTCGCTGCTTGATGTCTTACTCAATCTACCGATGAACGGGATCATTGACGCCTTGCCACTGCAAACAGACATTCGCGACGCATTGAGTTCCCGGCAGGGTGTCCTCGGCCACCTGCTCAACGCGATCACGGCAAGCGAATCGGGCGATTTTGTCAACGCCGCCGATACGCTGGCGCAAGTTGGCATCAGCCCGGCCCGCCACGCCATTGCACAGACCGCAGCCTTCTTCTGGGCGAGCGGGATAAATCTCGATTAGCCGGGACATTCAGACCTCGCCATGGCACCCGAGCCCCACACAGCACTCAACCCGGGAAGTGATGTCGGCCCATCCGACTTCGAGCTGGCCGGCCAACTTAACTACGCCATTCTCTACCGGGAAGGCGCGATCTCCGATGAAACAATTGCGTCTCTCTTTCGCAGCGCCTTGTCGAGTACGGATGCCTGTTTCATACTGAGTGCGCAACGACGTTCATTGCAAGGCATCTGGGCGA
>JBIJCY010000395.1:0-2861 GCA_044344385.1 Rhodocyclaceae bacterium
TTTCGGCCATGTGTGCTCTGTGTGAGGAATGTGTTTGAGCTGCATTGCACACCAAAGCGGCGCGTCTGACAAGCAAAGCCGCTTTGCAGGGCAATTGCATTTGGGCTGGAGATGGCGATCTCCTTCACCTTCAAGGGGAAGGCCGGGATGGGGATGGGGATTTTGGTGGCCAATTCTACCCCATCCCCCACCTAACCTCCCCCTTGAAAGGGGAGGGATTTCCTCAGTTTGCTATCGTATCGCTCAAATGCAATTGCCTTGAGTGGCTTTGTGCTCGCTACAGGCATTCCCCTGTTTCACTGTAAAATCCGGTTTTTACCCTACGGGTCAGCGCCATGTACGTCATAGCTCCCAGCATCCTCTCTGCCAACTTCGCCAAACTGGGTGAGGAAGTCGTCAATGTGGTTGCCGCCGGCGCCGACTGGATTCACTTTGATGTGATGGACAACCACTACGTTCCCAATCTCACCATCGGGCCGTTGGTCTGTGAGGCGATCCGCCCGCTGACGCAGGCACCGATCGATGTGCATCTGATGGTCAAACCGGTTGATCGGATCGTCCCTGATTTTGCCCGGGCCGGCGCCAATATCATTACCTTTCACCCGGAAGGCTCAGAGCACGTTGATCGCACACTCTCCCTGATTCGCGAGAACGGTTGTCAGTCCGGTCTCGTGTTCAACCCGGCGACCCCGCTTGAACACATGGACTACGTGATGGACAAGCTCGATGTCGTGCTGTTGATGAGCGTAAACCCCGGTTTCGGCGGGCAGAAATTCATCCCGGCGACGCTTGCTAAGCTTAAGCTTGCACGGGCGAAGCTTGACGCCTACGAGCGCGAAACCGGCCGGCACATTCGGCTGGAAGTGGATGGCGGGGTGCGCGTCGACAACATCGCCGAAATCGCCCGCGCCGGTGCCGACGCTTTCGTTGCCGGTTCAGCGATCTACGGCACGCCTGACTATAAGGCGACGATTGACGCGATGCGTGCTGAGTTGGAAAAATGCTAAGCGCTTTCAACGCAGAGATCGCAGAGACGTCCCCCAAGGGGATTTCCTACGGGGCACAAAGAGCGCAGAGAAAACCTGAAATAGAAAACCCCGCGTTCTCTGCGTCTCTGCGATCTCTGCGTTGAAAGAGGTGTTTTTAGTGCATTTCAACTCCGTAACAATCGACCTCGACGGCACCCTGCTCGACACCATCGTCGACCTCACCGACGCCTGCAATGCGATGCTGATTGAGCTCGGCCAGCCGCAACGCGACCTGGAGCAAATCCACAGTTTTGTCGGTAAAGGTATGGCCGTACTTGTCGAGCGCTGCCTGACCTATGGCGTGCCGCCCAGCGAAGATCTGCTGAACGAGGCGATCGATGTCTTTCGCCGCCATTACGCTCAAATCAATGGCCGCTCAACGCGCATCTATCCGGGCGTTATCGAGGGCCTTAATACACTGCGCGACCAGGGGCTGACGCTGGCCTGCGTCACCAACAAGCCCGCCGCTTTCACCGTGCCGCTGCTTGAACGTACGGGGCTCGCCGGCTACTTCGCCGTGGTTGTTTCGGGTGATACCTTGCCGCACAAGAAACCGCGCCCCGAGCCGATCCTGCATGCCTGTGCGTTGATGAATTCGACGACAAAAACCAACCTGCATATCGGCGACTCGGCCAACGACATAGAAGCCGCCCGCGCTGCCGGTTGCCCGGTGCTCTGTGTTCCCTACGGTTACAACGAAGGCAGAGCAGTGGACAGCGCTGATTGTGATGCGCTAGTATCGAGCCTCCTTGACGCCGCAGCGTGGATTTCCACACCCCGGCCCAACCCGTCTGTTGATTGAATAGAGTTGATTGTGACAAGCAAGAACACGGCTGAATTGAAGGAGAACGTTGCAGCCCGTGCCGGAGAGAATGACTCCTGGCGCGGCTGGCGCACATGGCGCCAGTAGTTCTGCACGTCTGTAAATCCTTTTATTAGCAGCACTGTTTTTGTGAGATTGCAATGAACGAAATCGAATTCAATGCGCTGGCCGCCCAAGGCTACAACCGCATCCCCGTTACCCTCGAGACCTTTGCCGATCTCGATACGCCCCTCTCCATTTACCTCAAGCTGGCCAATGGCCCCTACACCTACCTGCTCGAATCGGTGCAGGGCGGTGAGCGCTTTGGCCGCTACTCGATCATCGGTCTGACCAGTCCGACGCGCATCGTCGTCAATGCCCATCAGGTGCTGGTACTGACCGGCAACCGCATCGCCGAGCGCGAAGACGATACCAACCCGCTCGACTTCATCGGCAAGTACATGAAGCGCTTCCGCGCCGCGCCCTCAGCCGGCCTGCCGCGTTTCTGCGGCGGCCTTGTCGGCTGCTTCGGCTACGACACCGTGCGCTACGTCGAAACCCGGCTGACACGAACGCAGAAGCCCGACAACCTCGGTACGCCCGATATCATCCTGTTGCTCTCCGAAGAAATCGCCGTCGTCGACAACCTCTCCGGCAAGCTGATGCTGGTGGTTTATGCCGAGCCAGGCGTCCCCGGCGCTTTCCAGAAGGCGCAGGTACGCCTCAAGGAGTTGCTGGAAAAATTGCGTGAACCGGCACAAATCCCAGTTGAAACGCCAAGAAACTCGCAGCCGGCAGTGTCGGTATTCGGCGAAGCGCAATTCAAACAGGCGGTACTCAAGGCCAAGCGCTACATCACCGAGGGCGACGTCATGCAGGTCGTTCTCTCGCAACGAATGAGCAAGCCGCTGGCTGCCAGCCCGATGGCGCTTTACCGTTCGCTGCGTTCGCTCAATCCCTCGCCCTACATGTTCTATTTTGACTTCGAGGACTTTCATGTCGTCGGCGCATCGCCGGAGATTCTCGTTCGT
>JBIJCY010000084.1:0-10333 GCA_044344385.1 Rhodocyclaceae bacterium
GCCTCCTTGATCTCGCGCTCACCCGGCAGAAAGACCAGCACGTCGCCCGGCCCGGCATGATGCAACTCATCACAGGCATCAACGATGGCGTCGTAAAGATCGCGCTCGCCCTCTTTTTCAGCTTCCTCGTTATCAACCGGTCGGTACCGCAACTCGACCGGATACATGCGACCGGAAACCTCAATTACCGGCGCGGGTTTTTCATCAATCGCGAAATGCCTGGAAAAGCGCTCCGCGTCGATCGTCGCCGAGGTAATGATCAGCTTCAGATCCGGACGTTTCGGCAGTAACTGCTTGAGGAAGCCAAGCAGGAAATCAATGTTCAGACTGCGTTCGTGCGCTTCGTCGAGAATCAACGTGTCGTAGCGACCAAGCCACGGGTCGCCCTGCGTCTCGGCAAGCAGAATGCCGTCCGTCATCAGCTTGATGTACGACTGTGGCGAGGTACGGTCGGTGAAGCGAATCTTGTAGCCGACAATGCTGCCGAGTTCGCTGTGCAGTTCCTGCGCGATACGTGCGGCGGTCGAGCGCGCGGCGATGCGGCGCGGCTGCGTGTGGCCGATCAGCCCGGTTGTTCCACGACCGAGTTCAAGGCAGATCTTCGGAATTTGCGTCGTCTTACCCGAGCCGGTCTCACCGCAGACGATCACCACCTGATGCTTGTCGATCAGCCCGGCAATTTCGGCGCGCCGCGCATTGACCGGCAGATCGTCGGCGAATTCCGGTTTGGGCAGACGCGCCTGGCGACTAGCAACAATCGCCCGTGAGGTTTCCGCCAGCTTGTCGTGCTCGGCCTGCATGGCGTCGCGTTTCGGCCCGAAAGCATGGCGCATGTCGCGCGACAGCGATCGCAGGCGACGCTGGTCAACAGCAAGGCAATCGGCATAAACGCCGGCAGGACGGGAAGTGCCGCGACTCATCAAAAACCGTTCAGACAGCAGAGGGAGGTGCAGCAGTTTAAATCATTGGAGGCGGAACCCCTATCGCCAACACTACACGCTCTTGTATCGCTCCGAGAATATCGCCTGCAGAGTTGCCAGCACTTCGTCGGGGTTGAACTTTGAGAGAAAACCATCGGCGCCCATGGCGAGACCCTTGTCCTTGTTCGACGAACCCGACATGGACGAATGCACCAGCACCTTGACGCCGGCAAATCGCGGGTCGCCCTTGATCAGCTTGGTCAGCTTGAAACCGTCCATCTGCGGCATTTCAATATCGGTAATGATCACCGGCCAGGTATCAGCCACGCGCTCCCCGGCAGCCGCCGCTGTGGCCGCGATCTGCTCCAGCTTGACCCAGGCCTCGACGCCATTTTCAGCGCAATCAGAACCAACCTTCATGGTTTCCAGCACTTTTTGCAGTTGCGCTCTGGCGAACGCGCTGTCGTCGGCATAAAAAACTTTGATATTGGCCGGCAGCGTTTCATCGGCGACGAAGGTTTCGGGGATGTACGCCACCTTGTCTTTGCCGGTGATGGCGTGCAGCACCTGCTCTACATCGAGAATCGATGCCAAACGGCCGTCGGCCAGTCGGGTCACACCGGTCAACTTGGTTTTGCCCGCCAACATCGGTGGTGGCGGATGAATGTCGCTCCAGTTGATGCGGATGATGGTCTCCACCGACTCAACCAGAAACGCCTGATTGGTGCGCGAGAACTCGGTGACAATCATCACCGGCGGTGCTGCAGGAGGCGGGTAGCCACAAAAAGCAATCAGGTTGATTACCGAAACCAGCTCGCCGCGCAAAGAGACCATGCCGCTGACGAAATTCGGCGAGGCAGGCACACCGGTGATATCGACCAGCCGGATGACCTCTTTGACCTTGAATACGTTAATGCCATAGGTCTCCGGGGAGCCCACCTTGAACAGGAGCAACTCCATCATGTTGGTGCCGGCCAGATTGGCGCGCTCTTCAATCGAGGCCATCAGGCTGCGGCTATCGGTTGAAGCAGCGGTTGGTGGTGGAATACCCGTCAATTGTTAGCCCCCGAAGAATCTGCGCGCGCAAAAAAACTTGACAGCGAAACCCAGACTATCCTAAACCGCTGCAGCCATGTCAAATTTCGTTACGACTCAGTCGGTTGCGCCAACAAAGCCGCCCGTGAAAATGCCTCGGCCGCTGCCACAACAGGCGATAAGGCGATTCCATCACCACGCTCCGACACGTGCGCGGAAAGCTCTGCCGATTCGACACGCATGATCACCGGCACGCCTCTTTCACGAGCATGCAGGGCGATCTGCAAATTCACGGCATCAATATCAGTGAGCGCCAGCACGAGCGCTGCGCTATCAATGCCGGCGAGTGCCAGCGTATCCCGGGTAGTGGCATCCGCCACGATGACAAGATGGCCGGCGGATCTCAATGCAGAGATACTGCTGCCATTCGCGTCTTTCTCGATGATCACCAAACGCTTACCGTCGGCAGCAAGCAGCTCGGCGATACGCAAACAGATATTGACGGCACCGGCAATCACAACGTGATTCTTGTCGCGGACACGAATTCGGCCGTGCAGCACATCAAGCCGGCGGCTCAGCACCCAGTCGGAAAGCAGCGCAAACAAAACGGCAATAAAACTCGCGCCAGCCAGCATCAGCGCCATGCCAAAGAGCTTGACCCCATCGCTGGCGTCCTTCAGGGCAATGTCGCCACACCCCAACGTCATTAAGGTTGTCCACACGAAGTAGAGGGCATCCATGTAGCGAAGATCGAGCGCATGCGAAAACACCAGCGCCGAGGGAAAGACAAGCAAAAAGAGACAGAGCAACGCACCGACCAGAATGCGGTCCATGCGATAGCCGCGCTGTTGCATGCGCACGGCAGGCGCCTGCGGCCGCTGTGCAGGCGGTTCTCGCAAACACGCCGTGCAGCTTCGGCAAAGACGGGCGCCGCGACCTTTGACATGCTCAGAATACTTACCCTCGAAATGGTCTCCGCGAGATAAGCGGCCAGTGTCGAATCGAAGATGCGCACAACCAGCGGCAATGCTGGGCACACTTGCCGGGCTTGCAGCGCCAGATCTACGTTGGCGGAGTCATCGTCGGCAGCCAGCACCAGGACGCTAGCGGCCTGAAACACTTCGGGAGCCAGCGGTTCGTCGGCATTACCCGCCTACCGGATGCGTTCAACTGCAACGCCCTCGCTGCGCAAACGCCGTTCGATGGCAATCGGAAGCTGGCCGTTACCGGCAATCAGGATCATCGCAGCTCAGGGCCAGACTTTGTGCACGCCAACCGTCAGCAACCCGAGCCAGGTCATCGCCAGCGATCCGAAAAGATGCAGACCCATGGTGGAAAACGCCCAGGCATACTGCTGTGCCAGAAAACGCTCCATGACTTCGCCGGTGAAGCTCGAAAAGGTTGTCAGCCCGCCGAGAAAGCCGGTAATGATAAAGAGCTTCAGTTCCGGCGAAAGATGCGTGTATTGATGAAAAACGCCGAGCGCCACACCGACCAGATAACCACCGATCAGGTTGGCAGCCAGCGTACCGAGCGGGATGGCAACGAATAACGGATTGAGCAGCAGTCCCAACCCCCAGCGCGACCAGGCACCGAGCGCAGCACCGCCACCAATCGCAAAAAACGCGGCCAGATTCATTCGCAGGTATCCAGTAGCGAAGTCGTCCATGCCAATATTTCAGCAACAATTCGGCGCGCGCTTTTTGGATCAAGCAGTGCCATCGCTTCATCGTCGTAACGAAACTCGACTGCGTACGGAGTGAGCCGCCGCAGGTCGTCGATCGCTATCGTGGGCGTGCAACCTGCGTCGGACAGCTGCCCGGCAAGCGCTTCCAAATCATGAGTACGGCGGAACTCAATGCCAAGCAGACACATCGCGGCTTTGAGCGCCTTTTCACTGGCTTGCTGAGCATGAAAACACGCGACCGAAAAGTCTACGGATGGAATCTCAAGCAACGCCAGAAAAGCGGCTTCATCACGCCTCGCCAAGCGCAAGAACCGCTCGGCTTCGTCACGTTGAGGCGTCATGAAGCACCTTGCCTTCCTTCTTTGCCCAGTAGGGAACAGTACCCGGCACCTGACTACGCCGCTGAAAGTCGGGCTCGGTGCAGAGCAACAGGTCGACACCGACACCCAGGCGGCCAATCGCTTCTTTAAGACGCAGATACTCCCCCGCCTTATCGTCGAACTCCGACTCGATCACCATCAGATCAACATCGGAAGCAGCGTCGGCATCGCCTCGGGCGTAGGAGCCAAAAAGAATGACCCTGGCAGGCCGGGCAGCACAGTCCGCCAGCCGGCGCGCTGCCGATTGCAGTATCTCCATCGTGAGCATGCAAACTCCTTTCTGATCGACGGCAAGTAGAGCCATTCCATAACGGATGAATTTTAACGGTTTTGCAGCGTTGGCCGGTAAAATACAAAGCTTCTGGAATCAAGGATCATGCCGTGAGCAACGCCCCAAAAGATAGCGCAGCACCCCCGCATGGGGACCGGTCAGCCGCAGCACCTGCGATCAACTTCATCCGCAACATCATCGATGCCGATCTGGCTGCCGGCAAACACGCCGCGCGCAGATGGTCGGGCCAGCCCGGCCCGGCGGCACGGCAACTGGCCGGTGCGCCCGATCCGGCGAAGATCCGCACGCGCTTCCCGCCCGAACCAAACGGCTATCTGCACTTCGGCCACGCCAAGTCGATCTGCCTCAACTTCGGTCTGGCGCGCGACTACGGCGGCCAGTGCCACCTGCGCTTCGACGACACCAATCCGGAGAAAGAAGAGCAGGAGTACGTCGATTCGATCATTGACGCGGTCAAGTGGCTCGGTTTCTCGTGGGAAGGCAATGGTGAGAACAACCTCTACTACGCCTCCAACTACTTCGACTGGATGGTGCAGTTCGCCGAATATCTGCTGGCCAGCGGTCACGCCTACGTCGATAGCCAGAGCGCCGAGGCGATGCGCACGACACGCGGCACACTGACCGAAGCCGGCAAGGATTCGCCCTTCCGCAGCCGCAGCGTCGAGGAAAATCTCGATCTCTTCAAGCGCATGCAAGCTGGCGAATTCGCTGACGGCGCACACATCGTGCGCGCCAAGATCGACATGGCCGCCCCGAACATCAACCTGCGCGACCCGGCGATCTACCGCATTCGTCACGCCACACACCACAACACCGGCGACAAATGGTGCGTCTACCCGATGTACACCTTCGCGCACCCGATCGAGGATGCGCTCGAAAACATCACGCACTCGATCTGCACACTCGAATTCGCTGATCAGCGCCCGTTCTACGACTGGCTGCTCGAGCGCCTTGCCGAGGGCGGCCTGCTGCAGCGCCCGCTGCCGCAGCAGATCGAGTTCTCGCGCCTCAACCTGACCTACGTCGTACTCTCGAAGCGCAAGCTGATTCAGCTGGTTGAAGAGAAGCACGTCGCCGGCTGGGACGACCCGCGCCTGCCGACGCTCGTTGGCGCACGTCGCCGTGGCTACACGCCGGAAGGTTTCCGCCTGTTCGCCGAGCGCGTCGGCGTTTCCAAGTCAGACTCGCTGATCGAATACACGCTGCTCGAAGAAGCGATGCGCGAAGTGCTCAACGTTTCCGCCGAGCGCCGCGTCGCCGTGCTCGACCCGTTGAAACTAATCATCGACAACTATCCCGCCGGCGAGAGCGAAGAATGCTTCGCGCCCAATCATCCACTAAAGCCCGAACTCGGCAAGCGCGCCATGCCGTTTTCAAGCGAGCTGTGGATCGAGCGCGAAGACTTCATGGAAGAGCCGAGCAAGGGTTACCACCGGCTTTATCCGGGCAATATGGCGCGCCTGAAATACGGCTACATCGTGAAGTGCACCGGCTGCGACAAGGATGTTTCCGGTCGCGTTACCGCCGTGCATTGTGAGTACCTGCCGGAGACCAAATCCGGCACACCGGGCGCTGACAGCGTCAAGGTCAAAGGCAACCTGCACTGGGTTTCAATGACGCACGGCTTTGATGCCGAAGTGCGTCTCTACGACCGCCTGTTCTCCTGCCCCGCACCGGGCAGCCGCCGCGAAGGCGATGCTGAGGGCGTCGAACGCGACTTCCTTGACGACATCAACCCGGACAGCGTGCAGGTGATCAGTGCCTGGCTGGAGCCATCACTGCGCAAAGCCAAAGCCGAAAACAGCTTCCAGTTCGAACGCCACGGCTATTTTGTTGCCGACCGCATCGACTCGAAAGACGGCACACCGGTATTCAACCGGACGGTGACGCTGAAGGACTCGTGGGGAAAAGCGCACGGCTGAGCCTCACAAGCGCAAGCGCACACGAGCAATAACATGTCGCCAGCCCAAACCATCGCCGAGGTCGAAACATTACTGCAGCGAGGCGACCTTGTTCGCGCAGGCGAGTTAATAAGAAGCATGCGCTGGGGATCGCCTCAATGGTCGCCCCCCCTCCGTTTGCAAGCCTTGCTGTGGCTTCTGGAGGGAAAACGTGACGCCGCCATGGCCGAAATCTCGCGGCTAGCGCTTACCAACGATCCGGAAAACCGCATCTGGCACGACGTTGCTTGCTTCTATTCTGGACAGCAAGCGGAGGCCTTCACGGCTAGCGAATTCCTAGGGCAAGTTGCGGTTAAACGCCTGCGCCACTCACCGTACATAGACTTCCCCGCCGAAGTGCACATCGAGACACTAACAGCCTGTAACGCAAAGTGTTCCTTCTGCCCCTATCCAAAGCTGGAGAGGCTCGGCAACCGGATGAGCGATGATCTCATCGACAAGATCATCGGCGATCTAGAGTCCATTCCTCGAGATTTGCCGTTTGCCCTGTCACCATTCAAGGTCAACGATCCGCTGATTGACAAGCGTATCTTCAATATCTGCACAGAGATCAACCACCGCCTGCCCAGCGCGCGGCTGCGACTATTTACCAACGGATCTCCGCTCACTGACAGCGTTATCGAACGCATCGCCCGGATCGAACACCTGGAACACCTTTGGATTTCACTCAACGAATATCTTCCGGATACCTATTTTTCGGTCATGGGAATCCCCTTGGAACGCACCCTGAAGCGTCTCGACCGCCTGCACCAGGCAGTGGAGAGCGGATTTCCACACCCGATCATCATTTCCCGCGTACGCGACCGCACAACCAATGACGAAAGCTTCGTCAATTTCATCAGACAACGTTACCCTCGTTTTGCCATTACGGTCATGCCCTACGCCAACTGGGCGCAACAGGTACCAAGCATGGAATCGCTGCCGGTACCGGCCAATGGTTGCGTACGCTGGTTCGAGTTATCGATCATGTCCACCGGCAAGGTTGCTCTGTGCTGCATGGACGGGGAAGGCAGGCATGTCATTGGTGATATCTCAACGCAAACAGTGCTAGACATATACAACAGCCCAGACTATCGCCGACTGCGAGAGAGTGTCGAAAGTCGCAAGAACGCAGACTTTCCGTGCAATCGGTGCGCTATATAGCGCTCCACAGCATGGATAGAACGACACAGCAAACACGATCAATTTCGCTACCGCCAATCATGCGAAAATACCGCCTGCACGGAGACACATGAGACACACCTACTTCTCAAGCAAGTCACACAAGAAAACAAGCTAATGACCTTCATCGAATCCCTTAACGCCGCCTGGACAAAGAACAACTCACTCCTTTGCGTAGGCCTCGACCCCGATCCGGCAAAATTCCCTGCCCACCTGCAGAGCAAACCGAATGCTATTTTCGAGTTCTGCAAAGGCATCGTCGACGCAACCGCCGACCTCGTCTGCTGCTTCAAGCCGCAGATTGCGTACTTCGCCGCACACCGCGCTGAGGACCAACTGGAAGCGCTGATCGCCCACATCCATGAGCAACACCCCGGCGTACCGGTGATCCTCGACGCCAAGCGCGGCGACATCGGCAGCACCGCCGAGCAATACGCGATTGAGGCATTCGAACGCTATCAGGCCGATGCGATCACGGTGAACCCCTACATGGGCCGCGACTCGATCGACCCCTACCTGGCCTATCCGGACAAGGGCGTCATCCTGCTTTGCCGCACCTCCAACCCGGGCGGCAGCGACCTGCAGTTTCTCGATGTCGGCGGCGTCAAACTGTATGAACGTGTCGCCCGGCTGGTAGCTGCCGAATGGAATCGCGGCGGCCAGTGCGCACTGGTCGTCGGCGCCACCTTCCCCAATGAAATCGCGCGCGTCCGCGAACTCACCGGCGACATGCCACTGCTCGTTCCCGGCATCGGTGCGCAGGGCGGCGATATCGAAGCCACTGTCCATGCGGGCCGCACCAGCAATGGCTCAGGGCTGATGATCAATTCTTCACGCGCCATTCTCTACGCCGGCAAAGATGAAAATTACGCGCAAGCCGCACGCAATGTCGCACTCGAAACACGGGATGCCATCAACCGCTACCGCTGACAAACCCGGGGGTCATCTGAAGTATTGAACTCCAGCGCCCGCCTCAACCAAGAAACCCATCCATGCAATCACCCCTGATCCGTCGCCTGCTTATTGCGCTAGTCGCGCTCCTTCTGCTCGCCACAGGCCTGTGGTGGGCCGGCCGGCCAAAACCGGTCTTCGTCGTTCTCAAGGAGATTGATCTTGGCCGCGTCGAATCGACGATTGCAAACACTCGCGCGGGGACCGTCGAAGCCTGCCAGCGCACCAAACTGTCGACCATCATGGGCGGCCGCATCGAGGTTCTCGCAGTAAAGGAAGGCGAGCGGGTGAAAAAGGGCCAGTTGCTGATGAAGCTCTGGAACGACGACCAGCAGGCGCAAAGCACCCTTGCAATGACACAAGTGGAAACTGCGAAGAAACGGGTCGCTGAGGCATGTGCTGTGGCGGCCAATGCCGAACGCGAAGCCGATCGCCAAGCCTCGCTGCGCGCCAAAGGCTTTGTTTCCAGCGCCAGGGAAGATGCTGCACGTAGCGAGGCGCAAGCCAAACGTGCTGGCTGCGATGCGACAAAAGCGGACGTGACGCAAACGCAGGCCAAGGTCAACGCGACACGCGTCGAACAGGGAAGAACCAGTCTCTACGCGCCGTTCGACGGCACCATCGCGAAAATTGTTGGCGAGGTCGGCGAATACTCGACGCCTTCACCCCCCGGCGTACCAACGCCGCCGGCCATCGACCTGATCGACGACTCCTGCCTTTACGTCAAGGCGCCGATGGATGAAGTCGACGCACCGAAGATTGTCGCTGGACAGATCGTACGCATCAGCTTCGACGCGCTACCGAAAAAGACCTTTCCCGGAAAGGTGAAGCGCGTCGCTCCCTATGTTTCCGCCGTCGAGAAACAGGCGCGCACCGTTGATATCGAAGCGACGCTCGATAACCCGGACGCACCCGGCAAGCTGCTGGTCGGTTATAGCGCGGACATCGAAGTCATTCTCGCCATTCGCGAAAACGTCGTTCGCGTTCCCTCTTCGGCGCTGCTCGAAGGCAGCCGCGTACTGGTCGGTGGCGCCGACGGAAAACTCGCCGAGCGCAAGGTCAAGACCGGTCTGGCTAACTGGGAATATACCGAGGTACTCGAAGGGCTCATCGCAGGCGACCGCGTGGTCACCTCGCTCGAGCGCGAAGGTGTCAAGGCAGGCGCCACCTTCTCGACAGAAGAAAAAGCAGCCCCGGCGAGCAAGTAATGAGCAACACGCTGATCGAGCTTACCGGCATTGAGCGCGTTTTTCAGCTGGGTGACAGCGAAGTGCACGCGTTACGCCGCCTCGATGTGAGCATCGCCGCCGGCGAATACGTCGCCGTGATGGGGCCGTCCGGCTCGGGAAAATCAACCCTGCTCAACCTGCTCGGCCTGCTTGACCGCCCGAACGCCGGCACCTACCGGCTCGAAGGAAAAGACGTCACCACCCTGACACCGGAAGAACAGGCACGTGTGCGCAGCGAACGTATTGGTTTTGTCTTCCAGAGCTTTCATCTGGTGCCGCGTTTAACCGCCGCCGAAAACATCGCGTTACCGATGACATTGGCCGGCGTCACTCCGGCTTTGCGCGCCGAGCGCGTCGCGCAGGCACTCAAGGATTACGGCCTGACCAACCGCGCCGACCACCGTCCTGATCAACTCTCCGGCGGCCAGCGCCAGCGCGTCGCCATTGCCCGCGCAACGATCATGCAGCCGGCGATGATCCTCGCCGACGAGCCAACCGGCAACCTTGATCGCGCCACCGGCGAGGAAGTCATGCGCCTGCTCGAAGAACTCAACGCCCGCGGCGTCACCCTGATCGTCGTAACCCACGACACCGCCCTCGGCGCGCGTGCGCGGCGGCAACTGCTGATGGAAGACGGCGCGCTGCAGCGAGATTCGAAATGAAGACAAACCTTTCACCGCAAAGGCGCGAAGGCGCAAAGAACGCAAAGAAAACAAA
>JBIJCY010000085.1:0-10304 GCA_044344385.1 Rhodocyclaceae bacterium
TGCCACCGACCCCAAACAGATCGACTGGCTCAAGAAGAGCCAGATCGCTGCGAAACGTCTGCTCTCGGTCATCAATGACATTCTCGACATTTCCCAGATCGAATCCGGCCGCCTGGTTCTGGAGGAGAAGAATCTCGTGCTCGCAGAAATCATTGATGATGCGCTGCACATGCAGGACGAACCCGCCCGGGCCAAAGGGCTGAGCCTGTCGCGGGAAATCGATCCGGACCTGCCCGATCTGCTGCACGGCGATGCCATGCGTCTGCGTCAGATCGTGCTCAATTTCACCGGCAACGCCATCAAGTTCTCCGAGCGCGGCCAGATCACCGTGCGTGTCAGCGTTGCAGAGGAAGACGGCCTCAGCGTGTTGCTACGCATTGAGGTCAGCGATCAGGGCATCGGCATCAACCCCGAACAGCAGGCCCGGCTGTTCCACGCCTTTACCCAGGCCGACGGATCTTCTTCCCGAAAGTATGGCGGTAACGGTCTGGGGCTGATCATCTCCAGGCGTCTTGCCAGACTGATGGGCGGCGATGTTGGCGTAATTAGCGAAGCAGGCGTTGGCAGCACTTTCTGGGCGACAGTACGGCTAAGGCGGGTGGTCGAAGGTCAAGCGGCCGAAGCGCCGTCTGCAAATCCGGCAGACACCACCGCCCCGGTCGTCACGCTACGGGAGATGCTAAAGCGGGACTTTATTGGGAGTCGTGTGTTGGTGGTTGAAGATGACCTGATGAATCAGGAAGTGGCCGGGTGCTTGCTGGAGGCCGTTGGCCTGGTGCCGGTGGTGGCGAACAACGGGCAGGAAGCGCTGGAACTGGCGCGAACTGGCCGCTATGCGCTGATTCTGATGGATATGCAGATGCCCGTCATGAATGGCATGGAGGCAACCCGCGCCATTCGTCAGCTGCCCGGCATGTCGGCCATCCCGATTCTGGCGATGACCGCCAGCACCTTTGGCGAAGATCGTGATACCTGTCTTGCCGCGGGCATGGATGATCATATCGGCAAGCCGGTAAATCCAGACCCGTTTTATGAGACTTTGTTGTGCTGGCTGAAAAAGTCGGCGGATACGGCGCTTAAGTGACAGAGCGCCTCCCGGTTTTTTGTCATGCTGCTTGCTGATCCTCCGCGCCAGAAACTGCGCGGCAACCGGTGATATCTATGCCGTGACGATGAAGTGCGCCGCGTGATTATTCGCTCGTTCCGGCAATGATGCGGTAACAGGGATTGTATTTTTTTCCGGGTAGCTTCATCCGTTGCTGGGTCACAAACGCTGACAACAGCGCGTCCATCAGCTTCATGATCTTCGGATCGCCGTGTATCTCGAACTTTCCGTTTTGTTCGATTGAGCGAATCCCGTGATCTTTGACGTTACCAGTCACGATGCCTGAGAATGCGCGGCGCAGATTGGCCGCCAGCAGGTGGATCGGCTGGTTTTGCTGCAGTTTCAGGTTGCGCATGTTTTCATGCGTCGGGATGAACGGGCGCTGAAATTCATCGTCGATTTTCAGTAGCCAGTTGAAGTAGTAAGCATCCCGGCTGGTCTTGCGGAAGGTGCGAACTTGCTCGATCCCTGCGGTGATTTCCCGCGCCACATGGGGCGGATCGCCGATGATGATTTTGTAGCGTCTTTGCGCCTCGGGGCCCAGTGTTCGGCCGATGAACTGGTCGATCCGCCGGAAGTAGTATTCAGCACTCCTCGGCCCGGTGAATACAAGCGGGAAGGGGAGGTTGGCATTGTCCGGGTGGAGCAGGATGCCAAGGATGTAAAGAATCTCTTCGGCCGTACCCGCACCACCGGGGAAGACGACAATGCCGTGCCCGGCGCGGACAAACGCTTCAAGGCGTTTTTCGATATCGGGAAAGATGATCAGGTCGTTGACGATGGGGTTCGGTGATTCTGCGGCGATGACGCCCGGTTCAGTAAAACCGAGGTAGCGACCATTGCTGACGCGTTGCTTGGCATGTGCGATGGCGGCGCCTTTCATCGGGCCTTTCATGGCACCCGGGCCGCAGCCCGTGCAGATGTCCATGCCACGCAGCCCCAGTTCGTAACCCACGTCCTTGGTGTAGTCGTATTCTTCACGTGAAATCGAATGGCCGCCCCAGCAAACGACGAGATTGGGGTCTGTCATCGGTAGCAGGGCGTTGGCATTGCGCAGGATGTGGAACACCGAATCGGTGATGCCGTCTGATGTGTTCAGGTCGAATTTCGGGTTGCCGTTGATTTCGTCATTCACGTAGAGGATGTCGCGTACCACTGAAAACAGGTGCTCGTTGATTCCCTTGATCATCTCGCCATCTACAAAGGCCCGTGCCGGCGCGCCCTTGATGTCAAGTTTGATGCCGCGCTGTCGCTGAATGATGTTGATCTCGAACGTCTTGTAGCGTTCGAGCAGCTCTTTTCCGTCATCAAGCCCGATGCCGCTGTTCAACACCGCGAGCGAACAGTTGCGAAAAATGGTGTACAGGCCGCCATGGCTGGTGTCGAGCAGGCGGTTGACTTCGCTGTGCGACAAGACCTCCAGGCGGCCTTCTGGTGAGATTTGCGCGTCTACGACTTCGTATTCCATGAGATCACACTGTCCGGGATGGTGGTTGGGAGAAGTCGGGAACGTTAGATTTTGACTGGCGAGGTGTCATTTGCCCCCCTCTGTTCTGGCCAGTGCGGCTGAATACTCCGGGCGTTTCCTGTTGGCCGGGTTCAGTTCGCTGATTCGGCCAAGCAGGTCTTTTACTTCCTGTTGTGATTCCCGGACGAGGGCCAGACCTTCTGCGCCCAGGTTTTCGCCTTCAAACACGGCTTGTATCTGGCTCGATATTTCGGTGCTCTCATGGTTGTTTTTCACGACATCGCGCAGCAAGCCACACGCCTTGCCATTGCTTGCCGTGTCGATCGTGTTGACGCCCATTGCTTTGACGAACTCTCTGAGCAGGGTGGGTATGCCCGCAAAGTCGTCGATGATCAGTATGCTGGATTGTGTCAGAGGAACGGTCATGGTCGTGATCTCTTGTCCAATAGGGCTATGGAAGTCTTACCACGAAACATCCACCGCCATAGGTGCCACCATTTTCGATGGTGAGTGAGCCTTGATTGATGCCATTCTTGTGCATGTTGGCCACTCGGGATGAGAAATAAAATCCCAATCCGGTGCTGCCGCTCGAAAAGCTGACGCCCTTGTTGGCGGCGACACCATCATTGAGAAGCATTCCCTGCGGGTAGCCTTTGCCGTTGTCTTCGACGCGTAGTTCGAGAAATTCGTCTGCAATTTTTGCAACTACACGGATCTTGTCAATAATGTAGTTATATGCGTTGTTCAGCGCGTTGATCAGTATCCCGGTGACCAGATCGCGGTCGATGTGCCAGTAACAGTTTTTGTCGCAGTCCACCGCAATGGAGATTCCCTTGAACTCCATGATCGACTGGTTTTGCAACAACGCTTCTTCCACCACTTCGTATATGGAATGCTCGGCGATGTCTGTGGGGTAGATCGATTTGCCGAGTTTGTACAGGCTGAGCAGTTGAATGAGGTTTGAATTCATCCGGTTTGCCTGATGAATGATCAGACCCGGGCGCTCAAACGTCGGTATGTCGCCTTGCTGTCGGCACTGGACGGCAATTTTTTCAAGGGGGCTGACTTGCATGTTCAACGAGTTTTTCATGTCGTGAATCGATGAGGCGATGAAATCAGTGAAGCTGATGTCTTCCTCTGACATGTCGGGTGCCCCCATTCTTTTTCAGAAATTGGCTTCAGTTATTCTAATAGCAAATTGAATCATCAGCGTTTTTGCGTGCAAAAGCTCTTTTGGAGCAAGTTGTTATTGTCGGGAGCATTGCTTGTGCGCCGGAGGTTGTGAGTTTGGCAACGACGGTTTCTGCGCAATCGCTGCAAAGTCCTTGCCCTACGACCACTTTCCCAAACTGACCAGATCGAATAACATCCGTCGTTGAGGTTTGCGTCCGGCTGTGTCGGGCGAAAAAACAAGGGGATAAGCATGCAAGTGCGGGAAATTTTGCGCGTCAAGGGGTCGACGCTATTTACAGCGTCGCCGCAGCAGTTGTTGAGTGACGCCTTGGCGGCGATGGCCGAGCATGACGTCGGGTCGCTGGTGGTCATGGGGGGCGGCAAAATGGTCGGCATGCTCAGCTTTCGTGAGGTGATCAAGGCGGTCAATGATCATAAGGCCGCCGATTCGGTCAAGGTCGAAAGCGTCATGGTGCGCGATCCGGTGACTGTCACGCCGGATATGGAGGTCGATGACTTGCGCCGCCTGATGATTGAGAAACACTCACGTTATATTCCGGTCATGGACGGCACGATGCTGATGGGGGTGATTTCCTTCCTCGATGTGGCGAAAGCGGTGCTTGAGGAGCAGAGCTTTGAGAACCGCATGTTGAAGAATTACATCCGTAACTGGCCGGAGGGTGAAAAACCACCGGAATAGGTTTGAATTGTCGGCAGCAGAAGCCGGCGATGCAGAAGGGGCGCACCAATTAAGCGTACAAAGAACGACAGTTGATGCGCCATAAGTCGATTTTCATATAAACAAAGCAACTCAGGAGGAGAACAGATGGACAAGATCTGGCTGCAGAGCTATCAAGCAGGTGTGCCAAGCGAAATTGACCTGAACGAGTTTCAGTCACTCGGGGAAATGTTCGAGAAGAGTGTGGCGAAATATAGTGACAAGATCGCCTACATCAACATGGGCGTCGAACTCACCTACGGCGAAGTCGACAAGCTGTCGCGAGACTTTGCCGCTTACCTGCAATCCGTACTCAAGCTGCCGCAGGGCTCGCGTGTTGCGATCATGATGCCGAACGTGCTGCAATATCCGGTATGCATGTTTGGTGCGTTGCGTGCCGGTTACACGGTGGTTAACGTCAACCCGCTATACACGCCGCGTGAGCTTGAGCATCAGCTCAAGGATTCAGGCGCTGAAGCCATCGTGATTCTGGAGAATTTTGCGCACACGCTGGAGCAGGTGATTTCCCGTACGCCGGTCAAGCATATTGTCATGGCGCGCTTGGGCGACATGCTGGGTTTTCCCAAGGGTTCGGTCGTCAATTTTGTCGTCAAGTACGTCAAGAAGATGGTGCCGGCGTGGAGCCTGCCGCGTGCCATTGATTTCGGCACAACGCTGGCCAAAGGCGCGCGCGCCGACTTCAAACCGGTCAAGGTCACCCAGGAAGATCTCGCTTTCCTGCAATACACCGGTGGTACGACAGGCCTCTCCAAGGGAGCGATGCTGACCCACCGCAACATCCTGGCCAATCTGGCGCAGGCGCATGCGTGGATTAAACCGGCAGTCAAAGATGGTGGCGAGTTCATTGTTACTGCATTACCCCTTTATCATATCTTCGCCCTGACAGCGAATTGCTTCACTTTCTTCAAGATTGGTGCGAGTAATTTGCTGATCACCAACCCGCGCGACATCCCCGCTTTCGTCGCCGAGATGGCCAAGTATCCGTTCACTGTGTTGACGGGCGTAAATACGCTGTTTAATGCACTGCTGAACAATGAAAAATTTGCCGAGCTTGATTTCAGCAAATTTGCATTAACGTTGGGTGGCGGCATGGCTGTGCAAAGAGCCGTGGCCGAGAAATGGAAACTGGTTACCGGCAAGACGCTGATCGAAGCTTACGGCCTGACTGAGACCTCACCGGCCGCAACGATGAATCCGCTGACCATTCCGGAGTTCAACGGTGCGATCGGCTTGCCGATTTCGTCGACCGAGGTGACGATCCGCAACGATGCCGGGGTTGATGTGCCGCTTGGTGAACGTGGCGAACTTTGTGTGCGCGGGCCGCAGGTGATGAAGGGTTATTTCAACCGCCCCGAGGAAACGGCGAACGTCATGACTGACGACGGGTTCCTGAAGACCGGCGACGTGGCCGTGATGGACGATAAGGGTTTCGTGCGCATCGTCGATCGCAAGAAGGACATGATTCTGGTTTCAGGTTTCAATGTCTATCCGAACGAAGTCGAGGATGTGGTGGCGATGCATCCGGGCGTCATGGAAGTGGCAGCTGTCGGTGTGCCCAACGAGAAGTCCGGTGAGGCGGTCAAGATCTTTGTCGTCAAGAAGGATCCAGCCTTGACTCCCGAGATGTTGATTGCGCACTGCCGCGAACACCTGACCGGTTACAAGGTGCCAAGTCAGGTTGAGTTCCGTACCGATTTGCCGAAGACCAACGTCGGTAAAATTTTGCGTCGCGAGTTGCGTGACGAAAAGCCGAAGTAAGCGGAGGATTTGCCGACGCTGCACGTTTATCGGGCAGCGTCAGGCAAGCCGCCTGACGGCAAGCTTTTCTTGCTTTGATAAGGGACAACTGCACAGGCTTATCCACAGAAAATGTGAGTAACTTTGGTGCACTACACAAAAGGCAGCGACCCTTCCGGCGCTGCCTTTTTTATTGCGCGGCCGCATTCCCTTCAGATACAGCGTGGCAAGTCCCTGTGGGATAATCTTCCGTCTGATTCCTGAGCCTTCATTCTGGAAAAAGCAGTTATTCACCGCAAAGGCGCAAAGAACGCAAAGTTACGCAAAGAGAATCAACAGTTTGGAACTTTTTGATTGCCCGTTCCACTCGCAAAAAAAGTGAATGGCATAAGCCGGTTTGACCAATTGTTTCCTTTGCGTTCTTCGCGCCTTTGCGCCTTTGCGGTGAGGTTTTTAGGTTCATTCACCAAGCGGGGGTGTCGCCGTGTCGCACACGATCTTCAATTCGTTCTGTCGTCTGCTCGGTAGTGTGGCTACGGCGCTGGTTCTTTGCTTGCCGGCCAACGCTGCTGGCCTGCGTCAGTTCTCACCGCAGGGCCAGATCGATCAGCAGGTACGCGCGACGGCGATGTTCACGACCGACATGGTGCCGCTCGGCCAGTCCGATGCGGCCGCGCCTTTTGTGGTCGATTGTGGTGCAGTGAAAGGCAAGGGGCGCTGGAGCGATGCGCGCAGCTGGTCGTATGCGTTGGAGCGTCCGCTGCAGCCGGGGGAGCGCTGCGACTTTCGTTTGAAGCCCGGGCTCAAGGCGGCCAATGGCGAAGCGATTTACGGAGAAGCGGGTTACGCCTTCTTTGCCCCCGGCCCGTGGCCGCGTTCGATCACGCCGCGTCCGGGCGGGGCAATCGAAGAGGATCAGGCTTTTGTTATCGACGCGAGCGGCGCGCTGAAGCGCGAGTCGATCGAGCGCAATGTCTGGTGCGAAGCAGATGGGGTGGGTAACCGCATTCCGGTGCGCATTCTGCCCGATGCAACGCGCAACGAAATTCTCGCGACGCTGCATCGGCGTGTTGAGTCCGGAACACTGGTTATCGCCTGTGCCGAACGTCTGCCAGCCGGTGTGAAAATGCGTCTGGTGTGGGGCAAGGGTGTCGAGGCAGAGACCGGCGCAAAATCAAGCCGCAGCGAGAGTTTTCCCTACAGCGTTCGCGAGCCGTTCCGCGCCAGTTTCAGTTGTGAGCGCGAGAAGGCTTCGGCGCCGTGTTCGCCGCTGTCTGATCTGCGTGTTGAATTCTCGGTGCCGATCAACATCAAGTTGGCCGCAGGCGTTCGCCTTGCAGCGCCCGATGGTGTTCGCTCGCCGCTGAAACGCGAAAGCGAGGAAGCGCGTGAGAACACGGTGCGCGATGTCGTTTTCAAGCGACCCTTCCCGCAGAACGCCGAGCTGAAAATCGAATTGCCGGCTGATGTAAAAGACGAGGCCGGTCGCCCGTTAAGCAATGCCGCGAGCTTCCCGCTCAAGGTGCGCACCGGCACGCTGCCGCCGCTCGCCAAGTTCCCGGGGGCTTTCGGTATCGTCGAGTGGAAGGAAGGCGGTGTGCTGCCGGTGACGCTGCGCAACGTTGAAGAAAAACTGCCCGTGGCCAATCTGCAACTGCCTGCCGATGGCGCGCACCGCTTCGCCACTCAGCGTTTGACCGATGATGCCGAAGTCATTGCCGCGATCAAGGCGCTGGCAAAATTCGAGCAGCAGACACGCAAGTTGAAGATCGGGTTAGGCAAGGAAGCACGCGATTACGAAGATCCTTACTATTCGCGTGAATTGCCTTTCCTCAAGGACAAAGCCGGCGCCGTCAGCCGCGAGTTGCCGAAGCCCGGTGGTAGCGCCGAGTTCGAGGTGATTGGCATCCCGTTGCAGAAGCCCGGCTATCACATCGTTGAGATTGAAAGCCGCCTGCTTGGCGCTGCACTGCTGGCCACACCGAAACCGATGTATGTGCGCACCAGTACGCTGGTTACCAACATGGCCGTGCATTTGAAACGCGGTAAGGATAATGCGCTGGTCTGGGTGACAACGCTTGATGGCGGTAAACCGGTGAGCGGCGCAGAGGTGCGTATATCGGGTTGCGACGGGCAATCGTTGTGGCAGGGTCGTACCGACAGTGAAGGGCGCGCGCTGGTCGATGTTGTGTTGGCCGAGCGTGCTTGTGGCGACGGGGGAGCTACGGCAAGTTTCCTCTTTGCCAGCGCGCGTCATGGCGAGGACTACAGTTTCGTTCGTTCGGACTGGAACGAAGGCATCGAGCCGTGGCGTTTCGGTGTTGAAACCTGGGGCGAGAGTGAGGCGCGCAAGATCCACACGATCTTCGACCGCACGCTGCTGCGTGCCGGACAGACGGTATCGATGAAACACATCGCGCGGGAACGCAACAGCCGATCCTTTAGCTATCCCGATGAGCAGACGCTGCCGAAGGAACTCGTTATCCGTCATGAAGGCAGCAACGACGAGTTCCGTCAGCCACTGGCGTGGGACGTTCGCGGTGTTGCGACCAACCAGTGGAAGATTCCGGATTCAGCCAAGCGCGGCACCTATCAGGTCGAGCTTCGCGGCGGCAAGGACGGGCAGGGTGGCAGCGCTTACACCGGTGATTTCCGCGTCTCCGATTTTCGCTTGCCGGTATTCGCCGGCAGCGTGCAGGGCGTGCCATCGCGGCAGGTGGCGCCGAAGGAAGTGCCGCTTGTGCTTGGCTTGTCGTTTCTCAACGGTGGTGCGGCCAAGGGGGCCAAGGTTGAGGTGTCGGCGACGATCCGCCCGCGCTGGCCCGAGTACAAGAATTTTGAGGGCTTTCATTTTCTCGTTGATTTCGATGAGCAGGGGCGCTCGGCGTTTGCCGTTGATGTTGGTCGCGAACGTGAACAACTGGTCGCCGACAAGCTGCAGTTGACGCTTGATCAGGCCGGTGCCGGTAAACTTTCTGTGCCGCTGCCGACAAAGATCAAGGGGCCGAGTGAGCTCTATGCCGAGATGAGTTTTGCCGACCCGAATGGCGAAATTCAGACGCTGCGCGGTTCGGTTGAGTTGTCGCCGGCAGCCGTGGTTCCCGGCATTCGCGTCAAGGACTGGGCATCGGTCAAAGAGAGCGGTGCCGTCGAGGTGGTGGTGCTTGATACGCAGGGCAAGCCGCTCGCTGATGTGCCGGTGAAAGTGACGGGCAAGCGCCGCATCGACTTCTCGCACCGCAAACGTATTGTTGGTGGCTTCTACGCCTACGAGAATCACACCGAGTTCAAAGACATGGGCGAAGTGTGCAGCGGACGTACGGATTCGCGCGGCAAACTCGTCTGCGAGGCGCGTTCAAGCGAGGCCGGTAACGTTTATCTGCTCGCCGAAACGAAGGACAGGGACAACAATATTGTTTACGCCGGCACCAGCTACTGGGTGTCGGGCGGCGGTGATCTGTGGTTCACCGCCGGTAATGATGATCGCATCGACGTTGTACCCGAGAAGCGCAGTTACGCGCCGGGCGAGACGGCTCGGCTGCAGGTGCGCACGCCTTTCCGTGATGCCACGGCGCTGGTTTCGGTTGAAGCAGGCGGCATCGTCGATAGCTTTGTCGTGCCGCTGTCGCGTTTTAAACCGGTGATTGATTTGCCGATCAAAGGCGAGTGGGGGCCGAACGTTTTCGTTTCGGTACTGGTGGTGCGCGGCCGCGTGCAGCCGCTCAAATGGTATTCGTTCTTTCAGTGGGGCTGGCGCGAGCCGTCGGGCTGGCTCAAGGAATGGTGGAACCCGTTGCAGCCAACGGCGATGGTCGATCTTGCCAAGCCGGCGTACAAGTTCGGGCTGGCGAGTATTGATGTCGGCGTTGACGCCTTCAAACTGAAAGTTGAAGTAACGCCGGAGAAGCCCGACTACCGGCCGCGCGACAAGGCGCAGGTAAAAATCAGGGTGATCCAGCCCGACGGCAAACCGGTACCGGCCGGCAGCGAAGTCGCCTTCGCGGCCGTCGATCAGGCACTGCTCGAACTGCGCCCGAACGAGAGCTGGAAGCTGCTTGATGCCATGCTGC
Source organism: Rhodocyclaceae bacterium (assembly GCA_044344385.1). Lineage (GTDB taxonomy): Bacteria > Pseudomonadota > Gammaproteobacteria > Burkholderiales > Rhodocyclaceae > CAJBIL01. The sequence continues at coordinate 10,293 of JBIJCY010000085.1, forward strand.
AGCGGCGCGCCT
>JBIJCY010000396.1:0-2840 GCA_044344385.1 Rhodocyclaceae bacterium
CATCAGAACATAGTGCGCCTTGTGCATTTTCTGGATCGGGTAGGCAAGTTGACGACGGCCCCAGTCTTCGAGGCGGTGAATCTGACCACCGTGCGTGGTAACGAGCGTCTTGTAACGCTCGACCATCGCCGGGACCTGTTCACTCTGGTCCGGGTGGACGATAAAAACGATTTCATAATGGCGCATGCACACTCCTTATGGTTAAAGCCCCCCGCCATGCGAACGGTGGAGCAAGGTGGAAAAGCCGGCGATTATAGCCGGAAAGCGCTCCGGCATCAAGCAGTTAAAGCCTTTTGCACACTACACGCAAGCCAGCGCAGCAGAACCGTATGCCCATCCGCCAGCCCCCCTGCACCCGATACCACAAAATATTTACGCACTTAAGCAGGCCTTAATCCTGTGCGCAGATACTGACTCCCGTTACCTCACTTCGGGAGTCAGTCATGAGAAACACTTCGCTTTTCCCGCTTCTTGCCGTGCTACTACTTTCCGCCTTCGCCGTACCCGCGATGGCCGAAACACCTTCCGATTTTCAGGCGGCGCTGCTAGCTGAAGCACGCCAGACGAACCCCGCACTCAAGGCATTCTCCGCCGAGCGCGGTCAGACTTTCTTCACCGCCACGCATGGCAACGAGTGGAGTTGCTCGACCTGCCACACGCGTAACCCGGCGCAGACCGGTGCGCATGACAAGACGAAGAAGCCGATCGATCCACTGGCGCCATCCGCCAACCCACGTCGTTTCACCGATGCAGCCAAGGTCGACAAATGGTTCCGCCGCAACTGCAAAGATGTGCTGGCGCGCGAATGCACGCCCGAAGAAAAAGGCAACGTGCTGGCTTATCTACTCACCGTCAAACTCTGACCGGAGGATCGCACCATGAAGACCCTGCTTCTATTGCCAATCACCACCCTGCTGCTGACGGGAACTGCCGTTGCCGGCGATCATCGCTACACGCTTTCGCCCGCCTATGTCGCCGAATGCGGCAGCTGCCACGTGGCCTATCCACCGGCACTGCTTACCGCTCCGGCATGGGCAGCAACAATGCAGGGACTCAGCAAGCATTTCGGCAGCGACGCGAGCCTCGATGCAAAAAGCCATCGTGAAATCAACGACTGGCTGCAGGCACAAGCAAGCACCCGTGACAAACACGCGGCTAGCGGCAAAGCGCCACGCCTGAGCGAAACCACCTGGTTTCGCAAAGAACACCGCAATCTGAGCCTGCCGGCAAAAACTACCTCGATCGCCCAATGCAACGCCTGCCACACCAGGGCAGAACAAGGTGATTTTGGCGAAGGCTCACTGAAATCCAGTCGACGTTAATTCTACTTTGTCAGATTTCATAACAACTTGATGCGGCGAGGGTAGCGGCTTGTTTCTGGTATGCGAATTTCATGGCGTCCCGTCGTCGTCGATGCCGATTCTGAATCGTCGTCACGAGATCCTCGTCGGTCTCGATTTTGCTCGGCAGCTTGTGTTTCAAAATTTGAACCAGATCGTTGCACGACAACAGGCTGTCGGTCTCCCGATGCGCCAGACGTTCCTTGGCCAGGAACATCAGCGCCACCATAACCAGTGCCATGTGATGATGCCAAGCCTGCCAGCCTCGAACCTGATAGTCGGCCATGCCGCAACTGCCCTTCGCATCCTCAAAGGCACGCTCGACGAAATGCCGCGCGCCCTGCATCGACACCAGCTGTCTCAAAGAAACATTGGGCTTTGCGTTCGACAAGCAGCACTTCAACTTCGCCCCGTCCAGTTCCCGGCGCACCAGAAGATGCCAGCAGCGCGCCTTGGGAGCTGCGCCATCCCACAACCAGACGCGCCGTGTCAGATACTCGGCAATGATCGCGCCTTTCTCCCCCTCGCGCATCGTCATTCTTCGCCAGGCAGAAGCAGGCTGCGCCGCTGCCCACTGACTCGCCTTCATTGGGTCAACCTGCGCCGCAAGCAAGGTCGGCGCCTTTCCCTTTGCAGAGCGCCGTTCAGGAATGATCGGGCAAGGATCCGTCAGATAGATCGTCTGATCCGAATGCGCCTCGGCCAAAAATACTTCCCGCTCATCGTCAAGCGCGGTGAGCAACCACGGCAGGTGACCATAGCCCGCATCGAACACCGTATAGGCAAAGTGCAAGCCTTCGCGACGGAGACGATGGATCATCGCCAACGCCATTTCGCCCTTGGTGCGAAACTCCGTTCCCTCAGGAACGCCAGCGGCCTCACAGCGCGGCGTATCCGCAACCCAGTGCTCGGGCAGATACAACTCACCATCGATCAACGCCGACACCCCTTCGCGTGTCACGGCGGCAAAAAGCCCGACCTGGCTGTTGTCCGTCTTGCCCAGTCGCCCGTTCCATTGCCTGGCGACGCCGGCAGACATGTCGCCTTTCTTGGCGAAGCCGCTCTCGTCGAGAACCAGCGCGCTGGCGTAACCAAAATGGGTGTTGGCATCCACAATCAGTTGCCGACGCACGCCCGAACGATCCCAGGAAGACTCGCTCAGCATGTGATGCAATCGCTGGTAGTGGCTGCCCGAGACCGTCTCGGCCATCTTCTCCATGTTGCGTCGCTCACACTTGAAAAGACCGTAAAGATAGAGGCGCGCAGCGTCAGCCACCGAGCGTGTGGCGCGCTGGAAGCAGGGAAGGTACGGGGCGAAGTGGGAATCGAAGTGCTCGAGCGCGGATGCGACCAGAGCATAAATGCTATCAGGGTATTTGAGTTGACATCGTCATTGACAACTCGTTGATAAGTAATTGATTTCATTGTACCACATGACGTCCGCATGAGCCTGTTTTTTAATCTGACAAAGTAGAATTAAGGAGAAGATCATGAAAAACA
>JBIJCY010000397.1:0-2835 GCA_044344385.1 Rhodocyclaceae bacterium
TGCCGGCTCGATCGCCGCTGCCCACGCGGCTGCGTCGGTCTGCGACACGAAGGTGGTGCGCACACCGAAGCGCGTCATGATGTTGCCGAGCAACTGCTGCGTCGCACCGAACATCCCCGCCGAAGCGACAATGTGATCGCCCGCGCTACACAGCGCCATGACCAGCGAGAGAATCGCCGACATGCCCGACGAGGTCGCAACACATTCCTCGGCGCCTTCAAGCGCGGCGAGTCGTTCCTGAAAAACACTGACCGTCGGATTGGTGAAGCGGGAATAGACGTTACCCTCTTCTTCGCCGGCAAAACGTGCAGCCGCTTGCGCAGCGCTATCGAAAACATAGCTGGAAGTCAGATAGAGCGCTTCCGAATGCTCGTTGAACTGGCTCCTCGCCTGCCCCTCGCGCACTGCCAGCGTCTCAAGTTGATAGCGACGATTCATCGATCAATCCGCCGACATGAGGTTCAGGTGCATCTGCTGTGACGTCCCGCCATCCTCACCCGCCGCAGCGATCTTGCCTTCGCGAGCCTGCTCGATGGCGTCAAGGTACTCTGGCGTCACATCGCCGGTAATGTAGGAACCGTCAAAACATGAGGCGTCAAAACATGACAAACTCGGATTAAGGTCGCGGACCGAGGCCTTCAAGGCATCGAGATCCTGATAAACCAGTGCGTCAGCGCCAATCTCAGCGGCAATTTCCTGATCATTGCGACCGGTCGCAATCAGCTCGCTGCGAGTGGGCATATCGATGCCATAAACATTGGGAAAACGCACCGGTGGCGCGGCGGAAGCAAAATAAACCTTGAGTGCTCCGGCAGCCCGCGCCATCTCGACAATTTCACGACTCGTCGTACCACGCACGATCGAATCATCAACCAGCAAAACGCGTTTGCCCTTGAACTCCTGCGCAACGGTATTGAGCTTCTGACGAACCGATTTTCTGCGTGCCGACTGGCCCGGCATGATGAAGGTGCGGCCGATGTAACGGTTTTTTACGAAACCTTCACGGTACGGAATACCGAGGCGCTGCGCCAACTGCATGGCCGACGGGCGGCTCGAATCGGGGATCGGGACAACCACGTCGATTTCGTCGACCGGAATCTTCTGAATCACCTTGTCAGCCAGATGCTCGCCCATGCGCAGACGGGTCTCATAAACCGATACGCCATCGATCACCGAATCCGGGCGTGCCAGATAGACGTATTCAAAAATACACGGCGCCAGTACCGGATTCTGCGCGCACTGGCGATGATGCATCTGATGCTGCAGATCGACGAAGATTGCCTCGCCCGGCGCCACATCGCGCATCACCTGGAAACCCAGCGTGTCGAGCGCGACCGACTCAGAGGCCAGCAGATACTCGGTGCCTTCCGGCGTTTGATGCGTGCCGATCACCAGCGGACGAATGCCATAGGGATCGCGAAAGGCAAGCAGACCGTAACCTGAAATCAGCACCACCACGGCATAAGCGCCACGGCAGCGTCGATGCACACCGGCCACCGCCGCAAAGATGGTATCCAGATCAAGCTGAAAACCCTTTGCCGATGCCTGCAGCTCATGCGCCAGCACATTGAGCAGCACTTCGGAGTCCGAATTGGTATTGATGTGCCGCAGATCCTGGCGGAACATCTCTTCCTTCAACTGGGCCGTATTGGTCAGGTTGCCGTTGTGACCGAGAACAATGCCGAAAGGCGAATTCACATAAAACGGCTGTGATTCGGCAGAGTCGGACGACGAACCGGCTGTCGGATAACGGCAGTGCGCAATCCCCATATTGCCCGGCAGAGCACGCATGTTGCGCGTGCGAAAAACGTCACGCACCAGCCCCGGACCCTTGTGCATATGAAAGGCGTCGCCTTCTGCCGTTGCTATCCCGGCAGCATCCTGCCCGCGATGCTGGAGCACCATCAGGCCGTCGTAGAGCAACTGATTAACCGGCGTGGTCGCAACGACCCCGAGAATCCCGCACATATTTTCTTCCTACCTGAATCGAATCCGTTTAGCCATTTCCGGCGGTAGCCAGGGCTTGCTGGCAAGCACTGCTGTTTCAAGCGGCGCCGAGAACTGCGCCTCACTCCACCACTTTTCCTTGGGCACCGAGGTCATGCCGCCCACTGCCACCAGAACAAAGACAATGACCAGACCACGCGCCACACCAAAAATCACGCCAAGCAAGCGATCGGTCACGGTCAGGCCAAGTGCCTTAAGCAAACCGCGCACCGCCAGCCGCAACAGCGCCATCAATATCAGCACCGCCACGAAAACCGCTACCCAACCGGCGACAATCCGTAACGCAGGATCAGCGACACCGGTGAACACCACCTGCGCAATCTCTGCACCCCACAGCTTCGCTGCAAAAAAGGCCAGGATCCAGGCAACCAGCGCGATGATCTCGCCGATCACGCCGCGCCACAAGCCCAAGGCCAGCGACGCAACGACGATGCCGATAATTACGTAATCAAATACCGTCATTGCTTGGCGGCGACAACTCCGCTGACACCAATCCGCTGCAATCTTTCAAGCGCTTTGTCAGCCGCCTCACGGTTCGCAAAGGGGCCGGCACGCACACGCGTCTTTTTTCCCTGCGGCGAGTCGAGCGGTTCGGTAAAGGTTTTTATGCCGAGTTCGCCAATCTTGCTCTGCAACTGTTTGACGTTAGCCGCATTGGCAAACGCACCGATCAGAATCACATACTGCCCATTGCCATTTGCCGGTGCTGCATCCGGCACCTTGCCGCCAAGTATGGCAGCGGCACGCTGCGTATCATCGGCCGGCTTGGCGGATTTCTCGATGGGCTTCTCAATGGGTTTTTGTACCGGTTTCTCGGCCGCTTTTTCC
>JBIJCY010000432.1:0-2834 GCA_044344385.1 Rhodocyclaceae bacterium
GTATTGACCAAAAATCAGAGACTTATCATGTAGTTATAAAACGTGAAGCATATCCTTGGCCTTATTTTATTTGTGATTTCAAAGGATGGAAAAGTTCACTCATTGATTCGTTTCATGTTGAGTTAATTCCAACCAATTATTTACTCAATCCAAAAGGAGTAATCATTGCCAAAAATCTTTATAACAACAATTTAGAAACTGAATTGAAAAAATATTTGAATAAATAATGTTAGTGTTATTTGTTGAATCATAGCATTTGTTTTCCTCTGGGTTTTATAGGAATTGGTAAGTTTCTGGATGATTTTTTATTTGCTAACCGTTTGACTCCTTTACATCACAAGTCCTCACCGCAATCTTCTGACGGTATGCACGGTTATAATTTAAATGCTTGCTCGTTTTAGTCTATCGTTTATGGCATAACCCAAACCAATATTAGGGAATTTTTCTGCTAGGATAATATCTATTTCTAGTTCATCAATATTGCGCATGGCATTAAATAAATTGGTTGCAGCTTCCTCTAAATTTTTGTTTTTTGAAAGCACAAATTGATGTGCTTTTGGTAAATCAGTAAATGATTCAAAAAACGAAATAACTCCTACTCTATTTTTATCAAATAATTGAATGCTTTCACTTAAATTTTCAACTATTTTTAACGAATGTACAGGTGCGTAATGTTTGGTTAACATTCCCGGAGCAACAATTTTATCATTGCTAGAATTGGTTGCTATTTTTATATTCAAAACAGATTCTATGGCTTCCATTGCTAGACCTCCAAAACGCAGAATTTTAGGTTCATTTTCTAAAAATGAAACAATGGTTGACTCCACTCCTACTTTACAGTTTCCTCCATCTAAAATATAATCTATTTTATTTCCTAATTGTTGTTCAACATGTTTGGCCGAAGTTGGGCTTATAAATCCGCTGGGATTAGCACTTGGTGCAGCCAACGGAAAATCAAGTTTTAATAAGAGTTCTAAAGTTAACGGATGATTGGGCACTCTAATAGCTACAGCTCCAGTTCCGGCCGTTACTATTTCAGGTATTTTGTTATTTGCAGGAATGATAAAAGTAATTGGTCCAGGCCAAAAATGTTGTGCTAAAAATTTTGCTTCTTTTGGAATGGATAAACCCCAATTTTCGAAACGTTCTATGCCACTGCTATGAATAATGAGTGGATTGAATTGAGGTCGGTTTTTAGTTTTGTAAATATTTAAAACTGCATTTTCGTTAAAAGCATTAGCAGCCAGTCCATAAACCGTTTCGGTAGGAATGGCTACTAATTTATTGCTATTTAAGAGTTCAATAGCGTATTGTATATTTATCAATTACTTTTCCTAAATCTTCAGGGCGTTCGGCATAATTCAAATCATCTACCTCAATGATTAAATGACGTGGTTTATAAGAACTTATCCATGCTTCGTAACGCTCGTTTAATCGTTTTAAATAATCCAATCGAATGCTTTCTTCGTAATCTCTACCACGTTTTTGAATATTATTAACCAAAGTAGGAATGGAAGCACGCAAGTAAATCATCAAATCAGGTGGTTTGATGGTATGGTTCAATGAATCAAACATTTTTTGATAAGTATCAAAATCGCGGGTGCTCATTAATCCCATTGAATGTAAATTTGGTGCAAAAATATTTGCATCTTCATATATCGTTCTATCTTGAATGATACTTTTTTTGCTTTTTTGCAATTGTAAAATAGTTCCGTAGCGACTATTTAAAAAATATATTTGTAAGTTAAAACTCCATCTTTGCATGTCTTCATAAAAATCGGATATATAAGGATTATCCTCAACATCTTCATAATGAGGCTCATAGTTATAATGTTTACTTAAAAGTGTAGTAAGTGTAGTTTTCCCTGATCCAATATTCCCTGCTATTGCTAAATGCATATTACTATATTATTATTCTACGATTTTAGTACATTAAAAACAAACGATTTAAACACTGTTTCAACAATTCAAATATTTGTTGGTATAGTTCTTGAAAACTAAGGTTTAGGAACAACATAAATTATATTACTTTGCGCAACATTTTTAAAATGAAAAAACTTCACCAATTAATAATAAGCAGCTTTTTTCGAACATTTTTACCAACTATTATAGTGGTTATGTTTATATTGCTTATGCAATTCATTTGGCTTTATGTAGATGAATTAATAGGTAAAGGATTAGAATGGCAAGTAATTGCTGAGTTACTTTTTTATTGGTCGGCTTCATTAATTCCACAAGCCATGCCTTTGGCTGTATTACTTTCATCAATTATGACGTTTGGAAACCTTGGTGAAACATACGAACTTGTTGCTGCCAAAGCAGCTGGGGTTTCAATTTGGAAAATGTTTCAACCATTATACTTGGTTATGTTTGGAATAGCGTTATTCGGAATGTTTGTTTCTAATATATTAATACCTGTTGCAAATCTAAAAAGTCGTTCACTTTTATATGATGTAAGAGAGAAAAAACCAGCATTAGCAATAACAGAAGGTGTGTTTTACACAGGTATTCAAGGAATTACTTTAAGAGTTGGCAAAAAGGATAAGAAAACCCAAGAAATGCAAGACATAATTATTTATGATAAACGTGCAAATACAACTCATTCTACCATTATTTCAGCTAAAAAAGGTACCATGAGTCTAAGTAATGATGGTAGGTTTTTATTTTTTACTTTATTTGACGGTGCTAGATATGAAGAAATGGAAACGCAAAAAAATTATTACAATTCTTTTCCACACTCAAGCACTTATTTTTCGCAAGAAAAAATTATGTTTGACCTAACAGTTTTTAATTTTAATAGAACAGATGAAGATTTGTTTAAACATAATTATGAA
>JBIJCY010000399.1:0-2829 GCA_044344385.1 Rhodocyclaceae bacterium
ATGGCGTGACGCCAAGTGGTGTGCGTATCTCCAAGCTGATGGCCGAGCGCGGGCTGTGTTCGCGGCGTGATGCGGACGGCTATATCGAGCGTGGTTGGGTTTTTGTTGATGGGAAGCGGATGACTGAACTCGGTACACGTGCCGATCCTTCCGTCGTCATCACTTTGGCTCGCGAAGCGCAAATCCAGCAAACGTGGCAAATGACGATCCTGCTGCACAAACCGGTGGGTTACGTTTCAGGCCAGCCGGAACCGGGTTTTACGCCGGCGGTGACCTTGATCCAGCCAGAAGCCCAGTTTGCTACGGCGGATACGCCGTTGTTCCATCCTCGGCACCTGAAGGGCCTGGCGCCGGCGGGCCGGCTCGATATTGATTCGACCGGGCTGCTTGTTCTGACGCAGGATGGGCGCGTTGCGCGGCAATTGATTGGCGAGGATTCGCAGGCCGATAAGGAATATCTGGTCCGCGTTGAAGGCCGGCTCGACGCGGCAGGGCTGGCTTTGTTGAATCACGGCTTGAGTCTCGATGACAAAAAACTCAAGCCGGCGAAAGTCGAATGGCTGAACGAAGATCAACTGCGCTTCGTGCTGCGCGAAGGGCGCAAGCGGCAGATCCGGCGCATGTGCGAATTGGTCGGGCTGCACGTCGTTGGCCTCAAACGCGTGCGTATTGGCGGCATCAAGCTGGCCGATCTGCCTTTAGGCCAGTGGCGTTTCCTGCGCGAAGACGAGCATTTTTAGACTCGCCTATTTCCGGCGATGTTTTGCCGGAATAAACAATTCCGGATCGACCATCGCCCCGTTCAGCACCACGCTCCAGTGCAGATGCGGGCCGGTGGCGCGCCCCGTGTTGCCCGATAGTCCAAGGCGCTGGCCTTTGGCCACCGCTTCGCCGGACTGCACGTCAATCCGATCAAGGTGGCAATACAGGGTGATCAGCCCGTTGCCGTGGTCGACAAAAACCGTTTTGCCGTTGAAAAAATAGTCGGCAACGGCCAGCACGCTGCCGTGCGCGCTACTCTTGATCGGCGTGCCACGGGCTACCGCCACGTCGAGGCCAACATGCGGTGAACGCGGCTCGCCGTTAAAGAAACGGCGCAGGCCGAAGCGTCCAGCCAGACGACCCTCGGCCGGCAGCAAAAAGCCCGTGTCGGTGTCCTGTGCAGCGCGCCAGTGGCGCTTCAATCCCTGGATGACAGCCACTTCGCGATCAGCACGCGCCTCGTCGGCAGCCGAAAGCTGCACCTTGCTCGCATCCTTCAGCGTGATGCGCTGCTGGGGGTAGTGCTTGGCGCTGACCGTAAAATTAAGTGTTTTCGTTTCGCCATGTGCTTTTACGCGCAATTCATGCGAACCGGCGGGCGTATCAAGCGCCAGACCGACCACCGCGACCCAGCGATCAGCATCGGCGGTAACGAGAACCGGCTGTTCGCCCAGCCACGCCTGCGGCGCAGTAGCGCTTGAGGCAAGCGTGCCCAGTGGAATCAGCGCGACGCCACCGGGAACGCTCGACGATTGCGGTAGCCCGGCATGCGTGAGCACAGGGTTTGCCAGTGCGAGCAAGGTGGCTGCATGAAAAACAAATGAGGCAACAAGACCTGATGCCTTCCGCATCTCAGCGCGCAGCCGCTTTGAAGGTATCGCACTGACGCATGTCGCCGCTTTCCATGCCGCGCTTGAACCAGCGCACGCGCTGCTCGGACGAGCCGTGGGTAAATGATTCGGGAACCGCATAACCGCGCGCCTGCTTCTGCAAGCGGTCGTCGCCGATGGCGGACGCCGCAGTCAAGGCCTGTTCAACATCGCCGGGCTGGAGAATGTGCTTCATGCTGTCCGCCCGATGGCCCCAGACGCCAGCAAAGCAGTCGGCCTGCAACTCAAGCCGGACGGACAGCGCATTTGCTTTTTCCGCATTGCCGGCCCGCTGTTGTGCCTTATGCACCTTGGCCGAAATGCCGAGCAGGTTCTGTACATGGTGACCGACTTCGTGGGCGATCACATAGGCTTGGGCAAACTCACCGGGCGCGTGAAAGCGTTCTTTCAGGTCACGGTAAAAGGCGAGGTCGATGTAGACCTTTTGATCCGAGGGGCAGTAGAAAGGCCCCATCGCTGCTTGGCCTGTGCCGCAGGCGGTCGGTGTCGAACCGGTGAATAACACCAGCTTTGGCTCCTGATAAGTCGCACCGCCTTCACGAAACACGGCGTGCCAGGTTGTTTCTGTACTGCCCAGTACTTTTGAGACAAAACGTGCCATCTCGTCATTGGCCGGCGGCTTGTGTGCCTGCACAGCCTGTGGCGCATGGCTCGTCGTGTTGGAGACCAGGCCAAGAATCACCGAAGGGTCAATGCCGAAAAAGTAGCTCGCTGCCAGTGCCAGAACAACCCCGCCAATGCCCAGGCCGCCACGACCCATGCCGCCGCCGGAACCGCGCCGGTCTTCCACGTTGCTGCTTTCATTTTCGTCGTCCAGCCGCATGATTCGTCTCGTTAGCAATGTGATGTGGCGGATGTTAACAGAAGTCGGGAGCTGGTTTGCAGGCTGCTCTACCTTGCTGTCGTCAGGCAACGAAAGGCAGTGTCACAAGCAGGGTTGAATTTTGGTTTGCTTCGGCCTAGAGTGGTCAGTGCCGATGTTGGCTGCAACGAGGAGAAGCTTATGAGGAAATTTATCGCCGGCTTGATGGCTTTGGCGCTGGCGCTTGTGAGTGTGTCTGCTTTAGCCTGTCCGGGCGAGAAAGCGAAGGATGGCAAGGGTGAAATGAGCACTCCGTCAAAACCCAAGACCTGAAACCGGTGTTTGCAGCAGACGCGGCGCGTGCCTCCGGCATTT
>JBIJCY010000400.1:0-2814 GCA_044344385.1 Rhodocyclaceae bacterium
GTGCCAGGCATCGCGTTGGGGCACGGCATATCGGCCGCGTGGGTCAATTTGGAGTTAGAGCCAAAAAAATGGCGGCCGTGCAACTGCTTTCCGGCGTGATGCGCTATGCGTACAATCGGCCAACTGCTGCCGGTCACCCTCACCCCAGACCGGACGCCTGAAGGGCTGCTTCACTTTGGAACCTGCCGGAAGGGCAATTCCGGGTCATCGGCCTGACCGGCCGGTGGCGCTCGACGCTGACCCGGTCTGCAATGGAACGATTACCTGCCGGACGCCGTGTTATTTCGCCGAGTGGCGACTATCCGATTCCTCAATACCGGCACCGGCTTGCAAAGCGGTGCCACTATTGATACCATTCACTCATGACAGCGACCTCGAAAATAATCGATCAAATGAGACGCGAACCGACCAATGTACGGTTCGGTGATCTCAAGAAGGTCTGCGAGGAGAAATTCGGGAAACCGCGCCAATCAGGCACTAGCCATGCAATTTTCAAGACACCCTGGATCGGTGATCCCCGGATCAACATTCAGGACGACAAGGGCAAGGCAAAGGCGTATCAGGTTCGGCAGGTACTGTTGGCCATTGAAAAATTGGAGGGCATTCGCAATGAGCGTTGATCATTACACTTACCGCGTGACTTGGTCGCCTGATGACGGCGAGCACCTTGGCTTGTGCACAGAATTCCCGTCGCTGTCCTGGCTTGCGGCAACGCCAGAGGGCGCGCTGAAGGGTATCCGCCAAGTGGTCTCCGATGTGCTCGCCGACATGAAAGCATCAGGCGAGGCTGTACCCGTACCCCTTGCGGAGAAACGCTATAGCGGCGAATTCCGCGTCAGAATTCCGCCGGAGGTCCACCGCGCTTTAGCCATGCAGGCCGCCGAGCAAAAGGTAAGCCTCAACAGGCTGGCAAGCGCAAAACTCGCCGGCTAACAGCGTTGCGGTATTTGTCGGGTTATCCTACTTTCAGCTTTTCTGAAGGGCGAGAGGCCGCTTTCGGCGACGCTGTTCTGTGCTTACAATCGGCCATCACCCGCCGGTCGGAATTTTTCTCCATTGCGGCCATTCGGCCTGCGCCGTTCTCCTTAGCGGCCATTCACTTCTAGCCGAACTCAGTACGCGCTCCCGCCAATTTAATGAGCGACGGGCTGACTTATTTCAACGTATGCAGCTCCTCGTACCGACGTAGCTTCCTCGATCGCCGCATCAAACGGATTGTCCAGTACGAATTTTAAATCTTCATACAACTCTCTGATTTCATCGTCAGGAACGTTGGAGTCGTGGAGTTGATTAAATAGTTTATGTTCCATGGTCTTTCCAAAATCGTTATCTTGCGAATTTTCCAGGCGAGTATCCGGCTCTTCAACTCAAATTGATCAATTCTCTTCCTTAGCGTCGGCTAGACCCAGTGGCCCCGAGGTCGACGTAGCGCGTGTTTCTCTTATAACGATGCCGGAGTTGTCCACACCTAAATTCTCTGCAGCAACTTGTGGATCAATCGGATTTACTTCCACGGTCCGGCGTTCTACGCCCCGCTGACGAAGCTCACGTTCGGCAGCATCTTTTGAGCCTTGGAAGTTGCTTCTGCTGATGTGATTTTGCAGCATCTGGTTGTTGCTACCCAGCGGGAACTTCAGCAACACGTAAGTGCGGAAGCCTCCACCTTCAGGCGTAACTTGCTTTTTCACAATCACTCCGCCGATAACCTTGACGTCTGTTGCGATCTTGCTGGAAACAATCTCGGTACTTTGCACAAATTCGTCACCTAGATCGCGCTTGAAGTCTTTTGTCAGCGTATTGATCTCGCCAGCAATTTTGTTTGCAAGATGCGTTTCAGCGTCGAGTTGCGCTTTGTGGCCACTCATTGAAATGTCGCGACTGATTGCAGTGCCAACGACATAGACAAACTCGGCTGTGGATTCAGGCTGTTCAATAAACCAGGATGGAATGCCCTGAGTTACGCTTGTTGGCGCAACCGAAAGCGTCGCGCCAGCCTTGGGTGCCGGAGTGGACGCACAGGCACTCAGGAGCGCGCCAAGCATGGCAATGTAGATCAACGTTAAATAGGATTTCATTTTTCTTCCTTTCGAGGGTTGAGCATTCACAGCGAGATAGCAACTAAAACTTTTCAACGACAGTCCAGTCATCGGAACCAGCGCGGCCTGTCTTGCAGACAACCCCGTTCCATTGATACAAGTCGTTTGTGACAACCGTGGTTTCAATAAACCATTTGCATTCGGTACCTTTGTATGTGAACGGTCGCTTGTCTGGGTGCAGGGTAATTTCGCTAAGACGGATGATTTCGCCTTTTTCTACGGGCCGTTGTTTGATTGCAGGCTCGTCCGAGCAAATCATTTGCTGGTCACTGTGCAATAACTTGGCCTCTTTGCTTGCCAGGAATTGCCTCGCAGCGATCTCGACTGCATTTACACACAATTCTTCCTGGCTAATTTTGGGGTCACCCGTGTAATCACCATAAGCAGTGAACCACTGTCCTTTATATTCAACACGGACGCTGACTGAACATTTGAGTTCACCATTGAACGATGGGCTGACCATCGGTCGAATGTCGGCGATCTGGCTAAGCTTACCTACCACTTTTGTAAGTGACGAAGTCCGCATGACACATTCAGAATGCGCGGCGGTTGAAACAAACAGCCCGACAACCATCGCTGCGATAACTGATTTCATCAGCGTCTCACATTCGTGTGGTGCGGCGTCTGGATATAGAGAAGTTTTGATCCAAAGCCTTCATAGCGAACCGCACCAGAGATTGACTCTTCTCGGTGAAGGATGCGATTCCGACCCTCCCAG
>JBIJCY010000401.1:0-2805 GCA_044344385.1 Rhodocyclaceae bacterium
TTGCCGAACGGCACGACACTCTTGCTTGAGCCTTTGGTGCGCAGCAAGTACCGCCTTGGCCTCGACGGTTTTGACCCCTGCGCGATATTGCTCAACAATGATCTGTCGGCCGGCATCCCGGACATTCTGCAAAATCTCAACGAGCAGTTCATGCTGCCGCCGCTGCACGCCGGCTGGGCGGTCCGTCGCAAGTCCAACCACTTTGCCGCCTACGACGAAGTGGCCGGCGACTTTGCCAAACTGGTTGGCATCGACCCGTGGCAGATCAACCCGTATTTTTCGGTTTGCGACAGCATCAATTTTCATGAGCGGCAGGGTGAGGAATGCCTGGCCGCCAATGTCGACGCGGTCCTCGGCATGATCCGCGAGAAGTACAAGGAATACGGCATCGACGAGACGCCTTACGTGGTGGTCAAGGCCGATGCAGGAACTTACGGTATGGGCATCATGACGGTCAAAGATGCGTCCGAGGTAACCGGGCTGAACCGCAAGCAGCGCAACAAAATGTCGGTGATCAAGGAAGGGCTGGCGGTCTCGCAGGTGATCATCCAGGAAGGTGTGCATACGCACGAGCAGGTTGGTGACGGCGTTGCCGAGCCGGTGGTCTATATGATTGATCGTTATGTGGTCGGTGGCTTTTACCGTGTGCATGCGGGTCGTGCCAAGGATGAAAACCTCAACGCGCCGGGTATGCATTTCGAGCCACTGGCATTCGAAACCAGCTGCTCATTGCCTGACCAGTGCCAGAACCCCGATGCGCCGCCGAACCGGTTTTACGCGTATGGCGTGATCGCCCGGCTGGAGCAACTCGCCGCTTCGCTCGAGCTTGAGCGTACGGCGCCGGTGGAGGTGTAGGGATAAAAGCATTACCACGGCGACACAGCGAACACGGCGAAATACGAGGATTTCGATTTTCTCGCCGTGACCGCTGTGTCGCCGTGGTTAATTTTTAGGTTTGGTAGTATCCGCTCAGGAGCTTTCGCATGCGCTTTGCTTTCGTACTCGATCCGCTGGATTCGCTGAAGGCTTACAAGGACTCAAGCGTCGCCATGATGCGTGCGGCGCAGGCGGCCGGACATGCCGTGTGGGCGATTGCGCAGCCGGCGATTCACTGGACAGCGCTGCATGGCGTTTGTGCCGAGGCGGTGCATCTGGAGATGCTCGGTGATGATGCGCAGTGGTTTGCCGAGATCGAGCGCCGTGTCGTGCCGCTGCGTGATTTCGCCGCAGTGGTGATGCGTAAAGACCCGCCCTTCGATATCGAATATGTGACGACCACCTGGCTGCTTGAACGCGCCGAGGCCGAGGGCGCGCACGTCTTTAACCGGCCGCGTGCCTTGCGCGATCATTCGGAGAAGCTGGCGGTTGCTGAGTTTGCACAGTTCGCCGTACCGACACTGGTGTCGCGCGAGGCGGCGCGTATTCATGCTTTCGTCGATGCGCAGGGCGACGCCATATTGAAGCCGCTCGATGGCATGGGCGGCAGCCAGATATTTCGCGTACGTCACGACGATCCGAACCGCAATGTCATCGTCGAAACACTGACGCACGATGGTGCGCGAACGATCATGGCGCAGCGTTATATCCCTGAGATCGTGAACGGCGACAAACGTATCCTGATCATCGGTGGCGAGGTGGTTCCCTGGTGCCTGGCACGCATTCCGAAGGCCGGCGAAACACGCGGCAATCTGGCCGCCGGCGGTAGCGGCGTGGCGCGCGAACTGACGGCGCGCGACCGAGAAATTGCCGGCACCCTCGCACCGGTGCTTGCTGCCCGTGGCCTGCTGCTGGTTGGCATCGACGTCATCGGCGACTGGCTGACCGAAATTAACGTCACCAGCCCGACGTGCATGGTCGAGATAGAGGAGCAAAGCGGCTTCGATGTAGCCGCCATGTTTATCGCTGCGCTGGAGCGGGAATGTACGGGCTGACAAGGGCGAAAACCTACCGCAGAGGCGCAGAGGAAATGCAGAGGGAACGCAGAGAAAACCAGGAAAGATCTTGCTCTTCTCTGCGTTCCCTCTGCGCCTCCGCGTCCCCTAAAGGGATTTCCTTTGGTGCACCTCTGCGTTGGATTCTATTGTTATCAGCGCTACTCTCGCTAACCGCCTGCACCAAAGCCCCGCTACATCATCAGGAATCCTTTGTTTTCGGTACCCGTGTTGAAGTGCTGGTTGCGGGCCTTGACGAGGCAAAAGCCCGTCCGGCTGCGGCTGCCGTATTACGCGAATTCGACCGGCTGCATCGCACCTATCACGCCTGGAAACCGTCTGAACTAAGCGCGCTGAACGAAGCGATCGCCGCTGGAAAAACGCATGACGTAACGCCTGAGATGGCCGCATTGATCGCCGATGCGCAGCGTATCGCGCTGGCCGGTGAGCGGCTTTTTGATCCCGGCATCGGTGGATTGATCAAGCTGTGGGGCTTCCAGTCCGACGAATTCAAGGCTGCTCTACCGGACCCGGCAGCCCTCGCCTCGTGGCGCGCAGCCCGCCCCGGCATTGCCGATGTGCAGTTTGATGGTCTGCGTGCAAGCAGCCGCAATCGCGCAGTGGCCCTTGATTTAGGCGGCTATCTGAAAGGTGTTGCGTTGGATCGTGCGGCAGCCATTCTGCGCGAGCAAGGCGTGAGCAACGCGCTGATTAATATCGGTGGCAATGTCATGGCGCTCGGGACGAAGAATGGCGAGCGCTGGCGTGTCGGTATCCAGCATCCGCGCCAACCGGGGCCGTTGGCGACCGTTACGCTTGAGGATGGCGAGGCGATTGGCACCTCGGGCGACTATCAGCGCTATTTCGAACTGGA
>JBIJCY010000402.1:0-2800 GCA_044344385.1 Rhodocyclaceae bacterium
ACCGCGCCTTCGCTCTACGACCTGCGCAACCTCTTTCAGGTTAACGTCGAAGAAGGGCGTCACCTGTGGGCCATGGTCTATTTGCTGCACGCCTACTTCGGGCGCGATGGTCGAGAGGAAGCAGAAGCGCTTCTTGAGCGCCGCTCGGGCGATGCCGACAATCCGCGCATCCTCGGCGCGTTCAACGAGAAGACGCCGGACTGGCTGTCGTTCTTCATGTTCACCTTCTTCACCGACCGTGACGGCAAGTACCAGTTGTGCTCACTCGCCGAATCCGCATTCGATCCGCTGGCACGCACCTGCAAGTTCATGCTGACCGAAGAAGCGCACCACATGTTTGTCGGCGAAAGCGGCGTCGGCCGCATCATCCAGCGCACCTGCGAGGTAATGAAACAACAGCAGACCGACGATCCTGCGAAAGTGCGGGCGCTCGGCGTGATCGACCTGCCGACGCTGCAGCGCTACCTGAATTTTCACTTCAGCGTGACCATGGATCTGTTCGGCGCCGACGTTTCATCGAACGCCGCAACCTTCTACAACACCGGCCTGAAGGGACGCTACGAGGAGACCAAACAGGATGATGATCACCTGCTGATTGACGCCTTCTATCCGATCCTCGAAGTGGCCGATGGCCGCCTCATGACCGCACAAGCGCCCTACCTCAACGCACTCAACGATCGACTGCGCGACGACTACATCCGCGACGCAGTTGCCGGCATCGAGCGCTGGAACAAGGTCATCCAGAAACAGGGGATCTCATTTTCCCTGAAGGCCCCGCACAAGGCTTTCAATCGCAAGATCGGCCCGCTCTCGGCAGTGAAGATTGACCCTGCTGGAAATGTTCTCTCCGATACCGAATGGGCGAACTATCACCGTGAGTGGCTACCTTCAAGCGAGGATCGTATCCACGTTGCCTCGCTGATGGGCCGCGTGTCCGAGCCTGGAAAATTTGCCAACTGGATCGCCCCGCCGAGTCGCGGCACCAACAATCAGACGGTCGATTTTGAATACATCCGCTTCAATTGATAGACTGAGGAGAGCTTTTTAACGTCCACCACAGAGGCACAGAGGCACAGAGGAGACACAGAGAAAACCAATTGTTTCGTATGGTTTTCTCTGTGCAATCTCTGTGCCCTCTGTGTCTGCGCGAAGCCTGGCCTTGGGCCACTGTGGTAAATCTTTTATATTTTCACAAGCACTAAGCGCCAGTGGAAATAGCATCCAAGGAAGAAAACAATGAACGACGCTTTTATCTGTGACGCCATCCGCACCCCTTTCGGCCGCTACGGCGGTGCACTCTCCGGCGTTCGCGCCGATGATCTGGCGGCGATCCCGATCCGTACCCTGATCGAGCGCAATCCAGGAATGGACCCGGCGGCCATTGAAGACATCATCTACGGTTGCGCCAACCAAGCGGGCGAAGACAACCGCAATGTGGCGCGCATGGCCGGGCTGCTCGCCGGCTTGCCGACCGTTGTTCCCGGCACGACGCTCAATCGCTTGTGCGGCTCCAGCCTTGACGCCATCGGCACCGCCGCACGCGCCATCAAGGCCGGTGAAATGGATCTGCTGATTGCCGGCGGCGTTGAAAGCATGTCGCGCGCACCCTTCGTTCTCGCCAAGGCGGAATCGGCCTTTTCACGCAGCGCAAAGATTGAGGACACCACGATCGGCTGGCGCTTTGTCAATCCATTGACCAAGGCCCGCTACGGCATTGACTCGATGCCGGAAACCGCAGAAAACGTCGCCGAGCAATTCGGCATTTCGCGCGCTGATCAAGATCTCTTTGCCCTGCGCAGCCAGCAACGCTGCGCCGCGGCACAAGCCAGCGGCTTCTTTCAGACAGAAATCGCACCCGTGCGCATTCCTCTAAAAAAGGGACAGGAAAAACTCGTTGAAGCCGACGAACATCCGCGCGGCGATGTGACGCTGGCCGAACTCGCCAAACTGAAAGGCGTCGCCCGTGAAGGCGGCACGGTAACGGCAGGCAATGCCTCGGGCGTTAACGACGGCGCCTGCGCCCTGCTCATCGCCTCCGGCGAAGCTGCCAAAAAGCACGGCCTGAAGCCGCGCGCCCGCGTTCTGGCAATGGCTGCCGTCGGCATCGAACCACGCATCATGGGCTACGGCCCGCTGCTGGCAGTGCAAAAAGTACTGAGCAAAGCCGGCCTGACACTGGCCGACATGGACGTGATCGAACTCAACGAAGCCTTTGCGGCGCAGGGGCTGGCGGTAATGCGCGGACTGGGTCTCGCCGACGACGACGCCCGCGTCAACCCGAACGGCGGCGCCATCGCCATCGGTCACCCGCTCGGCGCATCAGGCGCGCGACTGGTCACCACGGCGCTGTGCCAACTCGAAAAACAGGGGGGACGTTACGGCCTGTGCACCATGTGCATCGGCGTCGGCCAAGGCATCGCGCTGATCATCGAGCGCGTATAACAGAGCAACTCAAAGCATCAGCAATATAAATCATTGGCCATCCAACAATAATTCTGACAAACGGCAATATATTTCATAGAATCACCCGGTAGCACCAAACAAACAAATCACACAGGAGGAGACACCGTGATCAAACGTACATTCATCAAGACACTTAGCGCCGCCGCACTGGCCATCACCACGAGCTTTGGCGTTTTTGCCGCAGAGCCGATCAAGATCGGCTCCGTGCTTTCCGTCACCGGCCCGGCCGCCTTTCTCGGCGACCCGGAACTAAAGACGCTGCAACTCTACGTCGAAAAAATCAACAAGGAAGGCGGCGTTCTCGGCCGTCAGTTGCAACTCGTGCACTATGACGACG
>JBIJCY010000086.1:0-10165 GCA_044344385.1 Rhodocyclaceae bacterium
ACACCAAGCAAAAATTCGCAGCTTTACCAAGTTTGAAGAATGCCGAAGTTATCAGGTCAGCCATCACAAGTTGATGGAAGAGCGAGCCCAGCAGCGGGGCTTGACCATGGCGGATGGCGGACATGACATCTGCAATCACCTGAAGATTGAGAAGCCGAAACCCTGAGGCTTTATCTGATCGATACGATATCCATCCATGCCCCTTCTGCGCTTTCTGTCGATCCCGTTGCTGATCCTAATCGCGACAGTCGTTCCTGTTTTCTGGGCGCTGCCCGATGGGCTTGGACTAGCGCGTAGCTTAGGTATTGTTTTGGGCTGGGCCGGTTGCGGTCTTCTGCTTGCCAGTCTTTTACTGATGCTTAGGGAAAGCCGGTTGGCCGAAGGCTTGGGTGGGCTGGAACGAATGTATCGCTGGCATCACTGGGCAGGCATGGCTGCCTATGTTTTGTTGCTGGCGCATCCGCTTCTTTTGGCCGCCGCCGCCTGGCCGAATGATCGTCATCTGGCATGGCAGTCCCTCTCTCCCTTTAGTCAGGGATGGCCGGTCTGGCTCGGCTGGCTATCGCTGCTCCTGCTGATGTCAGGACTGGCAGTCACCTTTGAGAAACGTATTCCCTATCGAACCTGGCGCTGGCTGCATGTCGGTCTTGGGCTTGCGGTGTTGTTTGGCTTGCTGCACTTGGTTTTGCTGGGTATTGATGAACCGGTATGGCCGATTCTGGTACTTGCAGCCTTCTTTCTCGGCTGGCGTATCGCGCGAGATGATTTTGGTCTCGCCGCCCGGCCCTTTATTGTAAAAGCCGTCAAAGTGGTCGCCAAAGACATGGTCGAGATAGCACTCAAACCCTTGGGTGAAGTCGTGGCCGTAAAGCCCGGCCAGTTTGTACTGGTTGCTTTTTTTTCGGGGCCCACATTCAGAGGCTGCGGTGAGTTTCATCCTTTTACCGTCAGTGCAGTCGGAACTGGTGGTGAAATGCAGATTGGTGTGAAAGCGCTGGGCGATTGCACCCAGAAAATTCAGTCCATTGAGCCTGGCGTCATGGCACGTGTGCATGGTGCCTTTGGGGAATTTCTGACTGATAGGCCGTCGTCGCCGCAACTGTGGGTTGCCGGCGGCATTGGTATTACGCCATTTCTGGCGCAACTTCGGGCGAGGCCGCTCAGTCAGAAAACGCTTCTCTTGTATCTTTATCGGTCCAATGCCGATGCCGCATTTTTGCAAGAAATTCAGGCATTGGCTGCGAATGACTCGAACCTTTCCCTTTGCGCTGTCGCAACTGGCAAGGATGTTCCTGATTTGAATACCATCCTGCCCGACGCAACTGCCCTTGCACAACATGATTGCTATCTTTGCGGCCCGCCCAGCTTGGTTGCCGGCCTCAGAAAGACCTTGAGCGGTAGAGGTATTTCTCCCCGCCACATCCACTTTGAAAGCTTCGAGTTCCGATAATGCGCCAACTCTATCTCTCTACGACCGTGCTGTTCTGGTTGCTGGTCACAGCGTTTTGGGCGGGAAACCTCTGGCTGCCGCCGGCTGAGCAAAGCCTTGCCATTGCGGCTGAGAAAATCTATTCGAAGGCAGATCTTGCCAAGCATGCGACAGTGGATAACTGTTGGATGGCAATTCGTGGTGGAGTCTATGACCTGACCGCGTATTTGCCTGGTCATCCCTCTCCACCAGAAGTGGTATTGCCGTGGTGCGGCAAAGAAGCGACTGAAGCCTACAATACAAAAACAAAAGGACGCCCACATGTGCCGTTTGCCGACGAGTTGCTGACCAAGTACAAAGTTGGAAAGCTTGCTGCTGAAAGTCCGTGATGACTATGGTAGTGCCCAGATCATCTTCGTTCAAGCGGCAACGTCATCCGACCAAGTCGAGGCTCAACGGCAGGAAACCGACCGGTCGTTGGTCATGCACAAGTCATCAGTTTGCAACCAGTCTGGAACTGCCGCTGAAAACGAAAAAAGCTCGGCACCGTCCAGTAGGTCGGCTGTTAGTCGGTTTGCCGCCATAGTGCAAACGAAAAACTGGCCGCGTATCCGTTAGCCCCCGATTGCGTTGCCCTGACAAACATGCCGCGAACTGATTTGAAGGACCGGCTGAAGAAGAGTTGCGCAAGCGTACCAAAGTTGATACGATTTGGGTTATGAAACGGCAACCTATTCTCGATGTTCGATTTTTCTTGACTGCGACCGGTACAGAACCTGTTCGAGATTGGTTACGCACGCTCCCAGCCACTGACCGGAAGCGGATTGGCGAGGACATCAAGACCGTGCAATTTGGCTGGCCTCTTGGTATGCCGTTGGTTGATCACCTTGGCAGCGAAATTTGGGAGGTACGGTCGAGGTTGGATACAAGAATCGCGAGAACGCTGTTTGCGACTGAAGGCGACACCATGGTTCTGTTACACGCCTTCATCAAGAAGCAGCAAAAAGCGCCCAAGCCCGATTTGGACTTGGCGAAGGAGCGACTGAAACAATTGAGGAGACGGAAATGAACAATCCCCATGTCGGTAGCAGCTTTGATGAGTTTCTAACGGAAGAAGCAATGCTTGAAGAAGCGACCGCCATCGCCGTAAAGCGTGTCATTGCCTGGCAAATCGAGCAGGAAATGGCTGTACAGAAGCTCACGAAGACGGCCATGGCAAAGAAGATGCACACCAGTCGTGCCGCATTAAATCGGCTACTGGATGAAACAGATACTAGTCTGACGCTGACCACACTGGCTAGCGCAGCCGCCGCATTGGGTAGGCAAGTCAGATTTGAGTTACGAACCGCCTGATCCGAAGCGAAGCCCCTTCGTCTTTGCCGATAATACGGCTGAATGCAAGGTCGGTAAAACGTCGCATGGCCGCAGATGGCTGGGGGATGAAGCATGGCCCGTGAGGGCGAGCGGTCGGCATCGTTGTGGATGCGTCATTCAGATCGAAATATACGGTTAGGATAACAAAGGGCCGCTTACACAATTTTGGCGCACGGCGCGAACGTCCGCTGTCCAAAACATGCTACGTCGTCTTAGGGTCGCGGACTGCCGGATAGCTTAAAGAGTTGTAGGCCAGCTTTCGGTTTTTTGCGGAAGTGCGCAGTGAGGCCGCCAAAGCCTTTCAGCAGTAGCTTCCACTACGAAACGTCGACAATCTTAAGGCCAGCCTTGCGTGCTGCTGAAAGTTGCCGATGATCGGCCGAGACAAAGACATCTGGTTTGCAGGCCAGCGCGCATGCGACATGGAGAGCATCCATTGCGCGCAGTGGATGCCGTTCCAGTAGCGAAACAACCGAGGCCAGAACCTCGGGGGTGAGCTGGCATACATCGATGTCGGCCATATCGGCCATTGCGTCACGTTTTAGTTTTAGGTAATCCGCTTTTCTGAGCTTCTTTTCGCGCACGAGGCGGGATAGCGTGGAGGCTAGTTCCGGCAAGCAGATGACACTAACGACAAGGCTGCCTGCCAGTTGGCACATCGCCAGTACCTCGTCCGACCCCTGTTCTGCAACATAACGCTTGGCAAAAGCCGAAGTATCGAGAAACACCTTCACGCCGAATCATCCCGGTCGCTGAGTATTTCTTGGCTCAATGACAAGCCTTTTACCGTTAATGGCGCGCCTTGTCTTTTCCAGGACGGAACCCCGGAACGGATAGGCACGATCTCGGCGATAGGTTTCCCGTTGCGGAAAACGCGAACTGTATCTCCGCCTTCGACGGCGTCGAAATAGTCTTTGGCGTGATTGCGCAATTCGGTGAACGTGGTTTCCTGCATGACGCCTCCTGTACGTTAATGTACATCATAGTGTACATTAATTAGGGTCGCGTCAATGAGCAAACAGCAGAGCAAATTCACGAGCCTTCAGCGAACTCGCTCCCAGATCGTCACTTCCGAAAGTGTGTGCTGGAATTTTCGCTTTGTTTCTCGAATCACAAAAGGTACGGATTGCGGTTCGTGCAGCAGGCGAAAATGCGCGCCAAGAATGGCTTTCAGCCCGTCGAGGGTAGTGAAGTTTTCACCATCCTTCTTGAAGGCACCGATCCATTCTTCGCGTTTCGTGTGTTCGCTTAGCCAGGTGTAGGGCGAGGTGATCAGCAATAGGCCGCCCGGATTGAGGCGCTCGTGGATCGCTTCCAGAAACTTCGTCGGGCTGTACAGACGGTCGATCAGATTGGCCGCGAGGATCAGGTCATAGCCGGAAAAAATCGGTTTGAGATTGCATGCGTCGCCCTGAAAGAAGTTGACCTTGTTCCGGCTGCTGTCGAGTCCGAGTCCGCTCAGCGTCCGTTCGCTGAAGGAGAGCAGTTCGCCTTCTTCGACGCGCGTGTAGCGTAGCGATCCCTGCTCGGCAAGCTGGGTGCCAACACCAATGAAGCGCGCCGAGAAATCGATGCCGGTGACGTGGCTGAAATGCTGCGCCAGCTCAAAGGTGGCGCGTCCCGTCGCGCAGCCAAGATCGAGTGCTTTTGCGGCGGGCTTGTCGCCCATCGCCGCGATGGCGATTCTGGCGAGTGCGCGCGGGAAATTGGGTACGCCGAAATATTCGTCGCCGTAATGAAATTCAGCGTACTCGGCGACCAATCGGTCGGTTTCGTAGTGCGATGCCGGTACGCTGGCCGGCGCCTCGGCAACGACGTAGCGGAAGCCGGCGTGCTGGAAAAAGTGACGACGAAAGGCGTAGCGTGATTCCGGCAGCGCTTCGTTGCCACAGGAGATCCACGAGCCGCCCTTGATCAGGTTGTGGCGCTCGTCGAAGGTCGGCGTGCTGAAGTCGTCGTAGAGTGGATGCGGCGCGAAACCGCCAAACGGATAGATCGGCGTTTCCGTCCATTGCCAGACATTGCCGGTGACGTCGAACAGCGGTCCGTGCGCGAATCTGTTGACCGGGCATGATGAGGCATCGTGGTCGAGGTGGAGGTTGGCCGACGTAATGTTGCCCGCAAATTCGTGCAGACGCTGCCATTCGTCCTCGGTCGGCAGGCGCACAGGCTGCTTGCTGACGCGTGCTTTCCAGCAACAGAAGGCCTTGGCCTCGTGATAATTGGTCTCGACCGGCCAGTCCCATGGCATGGCCACTTCTTCGAGCATCAGTCGCAAGCGCCATTGCGCGCCATTGCGGACCCAGAAGGTCGGGTGTCCGGCGCACGCAAACTGCTTCCACGCGGCGCCTTCTTCCTGCCACAGCGTCTCGTCGGCGTAGCCACCGGCCTCGACAAAAGCGAGAAATTCGCGGTTCGATACCAGATAGCGGCTGGCCTGAAAGGGCGCTACAACGGCTTCGTGCGTACCGTATTCGTTGTCCCAGCCGTAGTGCGGATCGGTTCTGTCCTTGCCGAGGCGCATGCTGCCGGGCGGGATGTCGACCAGTTCGTTGTTCGGCGCGGCAGCAGTTTTTTGACAGGGTGTCCACGCGGCGTGCGGTTTGACGTAGCTGAGTTGATGCTGGCGAATCAGCACCGACGAGGTTTCAAGGTGGATGCGCTCGTGTTCGATGCCCATTACGATCACCCACCAAGGGTGATCCCAGTCAATCGGCAGCGTCAGCGGCGCGCTGCGAATCAGCCGGTCTACGGTTGCGCGCACGGCATCGCGGTAGGCCTTGACCTCGGCGACACGCGGCCAGTCGTAGTGTGCTTCACTCAGGTCATCCCAGCTCATTTCGTCGACGCCAATGGCAAACATCGACTCGAACTTCGGGTTGATGCGCGCCTCGATTAGTCCGGCGAGCAGCAGCTTGTTGATGAAAAAAGTGGCGGTGTGGCCGTAGTAGAAAATTAGCGGGTGGCGCAGGGCGATAGATTTTTTGTAGTACGCCTCGTCACAGGTCAGCACTTCAAACAACTGCTCGTAGCGGTCGAAAGTCGCGTGAAAGTACGCGAGAATTTCAGCCCGCTTTTGCTCGGTATCCGTGCCAGCCAGCAAGGGCGTGCGTGGGAAAGAATCTTGGGGCATGCCGTCTCCGGGATTAAGTGCGATTTGCAATGCGGTTAACGAGCCATTCTACCGCCGCCCGTTAGAAACGTTGCAGCGAGGATTTAGTCAAACAGATAGTTGTCGGCGGCCAGCGAGTTATCGATCCAGCCACCCTCCAGCCATTCGCTACGGTGTTTTTCTCCGGCAGCACCCAATCCGACAAACAGCGGCAGGAAGTGTTCCGTAGTCGGATGTGCAAATGTCGCGTGCGGGGCGTTCTGTTGCCAGTCCAGCATCGGCTCGATTTCTCCACTCAGCAAGCGTGCGTGAATCCAGTCGCGAAACGCCAAGCTTTCCGGCGCCGGGCGTGCGGCGCTTTGCTGCATGTAGTTCTTAAGGTTGTGCGTCAGGTGGCCGGAAGCGACGATCAGGATGTTTTCGTCTCGTAGTGAGGCAAGCGCCGCGCCAAGAGTGTAGTGGTGGCGTGCGCAGCAGCCGGGCTGAACGGACAGTTGCAGCACCGGGATGTCGGCAGTGGGGAACAGGGTGCGCAGCGGCACCCAGGCGCCGTGGTCGAGTCCGCGGCTGGCGTCGATGCCGGCCGCGATGCCGGCATCGGCAAGCTGCTGTTTGATGCGCTGCGCCAGAGCCGGCGCACCGGGGGCCGGGTAGCGCAACTGATAGAGCGCCTCGGGGAAGCCGCCGAAGTCGTGGATCGTTTCGGGTTGCGTGCTGCCGCTGAGGATCGGCAGGCGCGTTGTCCAGTGTGCCGAGATAACGAGAATCGCAGCTGGTTTTGCCAGACGTAGCGCCAGCGCCGACCACACACGTGTCAGCTCGTTGCCGCCGAGCGCCGTTATCGGCGAGCCGTGCGAGAGAAAGAGAACGGGTTGTCGGGTTGGCATGGTACTTGGCTGGTTGCAGGGGAAAAAGTAGTCAACCACGGCGAACACGGCGGGCACGGCGAAAACCATTAGTGCGGATGGTTGTCATTGTTTTTCCGCCGTGCACGCCGTGTTCGCCGTGGTTAATCGATCTTGCTGTATCAGCCTTTCGCCGCTTCTGCCGCCAGCGCTGCCTGCACCGCCGGGCGGGCGGCAACACGCGCCTGGAAGGCGGCGAGGGCAGGGTATTCCTTGATGTCGATGCCGACCCACTGACCCCAGCCGAGTACCGTAAACAGGTAGCCATCAGCGACCGTGAATTGCTTGCCCATCAGGTAATCGTGGGTCGCCAGATGTGCGGCGACGTAGTTGAGGCGATTGGCCAGATTCTTCAGCGCAATGGTCTTGTATTCGGCCGGGGTGGCCGGGTTGAACAGCGGGCTGAAACCCTTGTGGATTTCCGAATTGATGAAGCCCAGCCATTCCTGCATCTGGTAGCGTTCCAGCGTTCCGTTTTTCGGCGCAAGGCCCGATTCGGGTTTGAGGTCGGCGATGTATTGAACGATGGCCGGGCCTTCGCTCAGGCGAACGCCGTTGTCGAGTTCGAGAACCGGCACGTAGCCCTTGGGGTTGATCAGGGCGAAATCACTGCCATCGGCAATGAGTACGTGTTTCTTGATGTCGACGCGAACGAGTTCGACGGCTATGCCGGCTTCACGCAGGGCGATGTGGGGTGAGAGCGAGCAGGTTCCGGGGGCGATGTAGAGTTTCATGTGTGGCTCCTTGTGATGGTCTGGTGCGAGGCTGTAAAAAATCAAATTATTCAAATCTCACCACAGAGACACGGTGGCCCAAGGCCAGGCTTCGCGCAGGTACAGAGATTTCACAGAGAAAGTCCAAAACAAATGTTTTTCTCTGTGTCTACTCTGTGCCTCTGTTCCTCTGTGGTGGATTTTGATATTTCAACGATTGTGAGGCGCGAGTCCGTGGATTCGCGTTGAGGTGCACTGTAGGCGTCCCGGATAAAAGAATAAACATCGCTATAATTGAATCTGTGTTGCAAAAATCGGGATAATCAATTGGACAGATTCGAGGCCATGCGTGTTTTCTGCTCGGTGATCGAGGCCGGTGGTTTTGCTGCCGCAGCCGATCAGATGGGCCTTTCCACCTCGGCTGTATCACGCCACGTCGCGCAGTTGGAGGCACATCTCAACGTGCGTCTGCTGAACCGCACAACGCGGCGGATGAGCCCGACGGATGAGGGGTTTGCTTATTTTGAGCGCTGCACCCAGTTGCTTGCCGATCTTGATGAGACCGAGGCTAGTGTCTCCGGCGAAGCACGCCGCCCGCGCGGGCGCTTGCGGCTGACCGCGCCGATCACGCTCTCGGTGCTGCGTCTGGCGCCGGCCTTTGCCGCATTCTCACTGGCCTATCCGGAGATCACGCTCGACATCGTGCTCTCCGATAACGTTGCTGATTTCACCGAAGAGGGGCTTGATCTGGCGATTCGTGTCGGTCGTGTCGGCAGTGAAAACGTGGTTGCCCGGCACATCGGCGAAACGGCGCTGTTGATCGCCGCTGCGCCGGATTATCTGGCACGTGCCGGAACCCCGCTAACGCCGGATGAGCTGACCCGGCATGCGTGCTTTACCTACGCATTTTCGTCCACGGGCAATTTTTGGGAGCTTGAAGATGCCGATGGCGAACCGCTCAATATACGTATCGGCGGTTCGATCAAGGCGAATAGTGGTCTGTTCCTCGCCGAGATGGCGGTTGCCGGCAGCGGTATTGTGTACGGCCCGTGTTTCATCCTGCAGCCGCTGATCGAGCAGGGCAAGCTGGTACGCCTGCTGCCCGACTGGCGAACCCGGCGTTTGCCGATTCATGTCGTTTATCCGACACGCCGTCACCTGTCGGCCAAGGTGCAGGCGATGACTGTATTTCTCGCTGAGTGGTTTGCGAATCAACAGAACAGGGTGTCTTGACCGGCGGGCTTCAAGGATCAATGGCGCCCGTGATGGCGGTCATCGCCACGGTCACGGTCATGGCCGTACCTGTGGCCGTATCCATGCTTTTGTTTGTAGTGGTGCCCCCAGTCTGATTCGTAACGCTGGTAATACACCGGCTGGGGCGCGTAGACGACCGTCGGTTGCGCGTAATAGTAAGTGGGTTGCGGCGGCGCGTAGTAGCGTGGCGCGGCACGATATTCGCTGGCGATTGCGACACCGGCAGCAGCGCCCACAGCGCCGCCGAGAATCGCCCCGTTGCGCCCACCAAACGACTGCCCCACATAGGCACCGGTGCCGCCGCCAAGCAGTCCACCGAGAATCGCGTTATCCGCTTTGGCCGAGCCGCTGACCAGGCTGCTTGCCATCAGGCTGGCGGCGATCAGAATGACGCGGAGCGTGTTTTGATTCATGTTTTTTCCTTGAAGGTTCATGTAGTTGCTATGCCCTCTACCGCTTGCAGGGCCAAGTCGAATGGTCGACCGTCTGCTAGCAATAACGTGAGCGACAACCGTTTCGACGACGCCGCTTACAAAGTCTTACAACTTCGGTCTCGCCAAGGGGGCTCAATCTCGTCGGACAAATGCTGCATTGACCGCTAAACTGGCGTTCTCGCTGCGACGGGCAATGCTTTTTGTCTGAGCGCCGGGTTTGTTCAGGATCATTCAGGAAAAATATGGAAGACAATACCGAATTGCAGCGCATTACCCGATTGATTGTTGATGCCATGCGCGTATCGACCGATCCGGTCACTGCAGCCGGCGCCGAGAACATTCCGTCGCTCAATATTCTGGAGCACAAGCAGGCCGTCCATTTGGCACGCTGCATCGCGGCATTCACGACGGATGACGCATTGGCCACTGAGATGGCCGAGATTGTCGGGGAGTCCCCGAAATTTCTGATTGGCAAGGTGCTGCTGGTGCGCTATGCCCCGGACAAGCTGACCGGAGAGCATGCCGATCTCGAAACACGTATCTGGAAGAGTCTCTACGCCGGGCGTCGTGAACGGAGCCGGGTAAAGGATGTTCTGACGCGGCGCAGTGTGATTTAAAACGTGCCGGCTTAAGCCCAACCGTGGGTGCGATATAGCGCGAGTCGGGTTTCGCGAAAGATTTCTGCCCGGCGCTGCAGTTCGGCGCGTTGTTCGACCTCGGCTTCGATTGTCACGCCATCGCGTGAAATCCTTGCACCGGCACGCGTTAATGCCGACCAGGCAAAGCCGGGAAGATCGTCGTTTCCGGCATGCATCGCCGTGAGAAAAAGTACGTCTATCCGGTCTACGTCAACGCCGCTGCCGGCAATTGGCGAAGCGAGTGCAGCGACGTAGTTCCCGCTAAAAGCGCGCTCCATCATACTGGCGTTGATTGACCGGGCCCGG
>JBIJCY010000087.1:0-10162 GCA_044344385.1 Rhodocyclaceae bacterium
TACTTGGCTCGCTCGCGGCAAACGACTGCTGGTGGTTGGCTTTGTGGGGTTGCCTGCAGCAACGATTGCTTTTGGAACACTGCTTCACCGTAATGATCAGTTGTCTCAGGGAGGCGTATCTTGGCTACCTTGGGAAGAGTCAGCGGCAATCGTCCCGCATATGCTGATACCAGGCCCATGGTTAAACACTCTTCCATGGTTGGTGCTAATTCTGTTTGCAATTGTTGCAGGGCTTTGGCGCCTAAGAAAGGGGAGTTTGTCCTTCGAGGAGAAGGTTTTTTTGGGGGCCGGCTTGGTTTCGCTAATAGTCGCTATTATTGGCCCCAGGGATATTGCTGGATGGCAGTTTTTTTCGCAGCGCTTTGCTGTGCTTGGAATCGCATCGCTGCTGTTGGTTATCCCTTTTGAAATGGTAAGAGGCAAGAAGCTCGAAATTTTTGCGTACTTGCTTCTGGTTGCGGGTCCTCTAAGTTCAATTGTTGTCTATTCAAACATCAACAGGAATCTGGCCAGTAGTTGCAAAGACTTAATAGATACAGTTTCTTCGGCGACGGCTCGTGAAGGTATGAGCCATTTCATTCCGCTCAGTGTGAGCTGTGGGTTACCTTCGCCGAGTAGCAAGCGCACAATTCCCTACATGAGGCCCGAGGCTCAAGCTGGTGCGCTATATGCAGTTGCAACAGGTTCGCTGACGAGTGTCATGTTCCTGGAGTCGCTCTCAGTGAACGCTTTCGTAATTCGAAAGGGCCCTTCAGCCCCTAGCAGAAAGGGTGCCTATAAGGAATTGGGTATTCCTGCCCTGATAGGTGTGGACCTTCTGCCTCTGGCAGGGACTGAGATGCTAACCAATAATAAACCTTTGGTGTACCGTTTTTCGGCTCCCGGAATGGCAGAAGATTTTGATAACGTCTTTGTCACTGGGGCTGACGAGGCAAATGTAGATTTGCTTAAAGGTCTTGGTTTCGTTGAGCTATCGCGCCATGGAAAAATCTGGGTTGGACGATTTGAGCCTTGCACTATTGTTTTCGAACCAAGCGATCGCGTGTCGAACCTGCCGAAGATGAATATAGGCCTATACCCTTATGAAGTTTCAATCTTCATAGATTCTATTGCCAAAGTTACTCCGTCCTCTTATGAATACCCGCATGCTCCCTGTGGAGATGTCTGGGTTCAAATGCAGCCAAAACTTCCAGGGACTTTTTCAATCTATGATCCCAATAATCGAACATATTTGAAGAACAGGGTCTTTGTAAATACGGACCGCCCGAGTTGAAGCATGGGTTTCATTTTTTAAACCGTGTTATCCCAAATAATGATCTGCGTAATAAACCCTGCCCAAGCCAGGCAACAGTACAAGACAAGAAGGCCATCATTTCGCCACTCAAACGAACGGTACTGACGTATCGCTCGTTCGCCGTAGATGACCAATAGCGTTGCACAAAGCGGGATGATCGGAAGTCCGTAACGATCTTCGACGTGCATTATTGTGTGTTGAGCCAGTATGAGCAGTGAGTATACGGTCAGGAGGGCGGGTGTGATGTTGTGGGTAAGTAGTGTTTTCAGGCTGGATCGGGATTCTTGTTTCGCCATCCTGATCATCGAAAAGAAGAAAAGTGCGAAGCCGATCCAGGACAGTGAATCATAGGCGCGGCTTAGCCAACGGAGCCAAAAGGGCGTGTGGTCTTCGAGGAATGGCGTAAACCGGAAATGATCAAACAGGCCAATCCATTTTTTCCCCACATAAGCGGGAATCGCAAGTGGGCGCGAGAGCAGGCATCCTGTCAGGCTGGTATCAGCAAGGCCAAAAAGCGATGTGAGACGGCAGCGACTGGCGTAGTTGCTCACCATGGTTTCGTCGGGAAGTGTTCTGACGATGCCGTCGTCTGTGTAGCCTCTGGCCCATAATGTACGTCCTCCCGCTAGGCCAGCCTGGGCATCCTGAGGGAACCCTGGAATCATCGATTGCAGACAGATTTCGCCATATTTTTGCGCGCAATTTGAAACAAACGGCGCCATGGTGGTCAGGCATCCGAGTGCAGCGATTCCAATGAGCAATGATTTTCTGCGTTCACCCCAAAGGGATATTGCGCCAGCTGCTGCAAGCGCTGCGGCAATGGCGATGAGAGAACCGGGGCGTACGAGGATCAGGCTTCCGAAGAGAAAAGCGCTGAGGCCGGAAAGCATTTGTGCGTTGGGCGTTCTCTTTGCATTGAACGCCGCTTCAAGTGATATCACCGCACAGAGAACAAGATCGATCGCCAGTGTGTCAGTCAATGGCAGCGTGGTGTGGCCAATCAAAGCCGGGTAGGTTCCAAGGAATGCAAATAGAAAAAGGGCGCCGTTTTCAGACTGGATGAGCTTCGTTCGACGGGCCCATTTTGCGAAAAACCAGACGGTAGCAAGATGCGTGATCAGCATTGCCGCGCAAATGGCATCAACCCAGGCGTTGAACGTGTTTGCTGAGGTGAAGGTTGCCAGGCCTTGTTTTATTACGAATTCTAAAAACGGCAACCCAACGGATCGCAGGCCTGCATAATTCCAAACGGATGAGAAGCTGTCGAACTGGTTGGCGACGGACAGGTACTGGTGCGCATCGCCCCTGACACGCAATTCCAGCGGGTAGCTCAAGCCAAATGAAAACAGCTTTATCGCGATGGCTGCGGTAATCGCCAGCACGGCAAATGTTTTTAGCTGTTGGCGCATAGATTCAAAATAACGATTGTCACCGCCCGAATTCCGGCGCCATTACCGCTCTGAGTACCGTCTGCGTGTCTGCCTGCCGTACCCGGTTGCTGAACCACCACACAGCACCTTTTTTGATCGCCCAGTTGGCTTCGGCACCGGCCAGCAACAAAGCCGCAGTGCGTCCGAGCGTTGGCTGGTGGCCGATGACCAACACCGCTGCGCTGCGTTCTTTGCTGTTGCCATGCGGCCAGTCGATGGCGGCGAGCAGATCAGGGACGCTGGCGTCCGGGCCGAGTCGCTTGTCGGTCGAGAAGGGGAGGTCTAGCGCCTTGGCGGTTTGCTGGCAGCGTACTGCCGGGCTCGCGATAATTCGCAGGTTTTTTGGCGCGTGTTGCTTGATCCATTCGGCCATCTGCCGAGCTTGCTTTTCGCCGCGCGTGGTGAGTTTGCGTTTCAGGTCGGGGGTGCCGTCTTCGGCTTCGGCGTGGCGCCAGAGGAGGAGGTCCATGCGGGTTTCCGGTGTTGAATCGGTCATCGTAAGCGCCGCATGTTTCATCGATGTTTCCATGGCGCCTTCTGCTTTAGAAAATCGGCCAGGGAATGCTTGAGTTGCTGTTGCAGGAGGCCGTTTTTTTCTTCCAGCCAGTGGCCAATGAATTCCGCTTTACGGGCCGGCAGCGCCTCTTTTGTGAATTGTATGGCGACCACAAGGTCGTTCATTTGGCCGAGCAGATCTTGTAGTTGCGTGGCGGCTAAATGATAGCCTTGCATGCGTTGGCCGGGAAGCAGCGGGGCGAAAAATTCGAGGGCATAACGCAAGCGCTTGAGCGTAACGCGCAGGCGGTGGCAGGCTGCGGCGTCTGCCTTGTGTGCCACTGCAGCTAGTTTGCTGACGTGCCTGGCGCGCTTGCTGAGGCAGCCGCAGGCGAAGTCTTTGAGCGACGGCTCGGCGCTGTCGGGCAGTGCTAGCGTCGCTGCGGTGAATTCCAGTAGCAGGCAGGAATAATCGGTAGCTTTGAACGTGTTGCGTGCGCGCTTGCGGTTGATGACGCGATGGCGAACGGCGAAGCGCGTCAGACGGTCGATTTCCGGGTGTGCCGGAAAAGCATCGGCCAACGGTGGCAGTGTTTCGGTAATAAAAACGTCCCAGTTGCGGGTGTCGCCCAGTGCGGCAGCCAGCGTGCGCCAGCGCGGATCGAAGTCGGCGACGAAATCCGGTGGCAGCAGCGGTTTCCAGGCGCGTATCGCCGAGCGCAGGCGGCGGATGGCGACGCGTGCCTGGTGCACAAATTCCGGGTTGTCGCTCTCGTGCAGACCGCGTTCGTTGTTTTGCAACTGGTTGAGGCAGGCGTGTGCAACGGCGGAAAAAGCGGTGCTGGCGTTTAGGGCGCTATTAATTTTTGCCGGCAGCGCTTTGGCCGGCGTGAGTGCTGCATCTGTGAATAGTCGGTAGCCGCGCTCGGCTTTGCTGGCCACCTCCGGATGCAAAGGCAGGTCGGCTTGCAGCGCGCTTGCCGCAGCGAAAAGCGCGTCTACGTCGCCTTCCAGTAATTCGAGTTCGACTTCGCAAATCGGCGCGCGGCGCCCCTTGGACTCAATCCATCCACGGTCAAGTGCCAGCTCAATGCGTACGCCGGCTTGCGGTTCAATCAGCCAGGCGTTGCGGACAAAGTCGGTGGTGAAGGCGGGGGTCAGTTTGCTACGCAGCGATTCGAGCAGGTGACGCAGTTTTTTGTCGTCGACGTGCGAGAAGTCGAACTCGCCCGGCAGGCCAGGCACTTCCCATTCGTTACGCCTTGCCAGCCCACCAGCCGACGGTACTGCGCACTTTACGGTGAATAGCCACTGCCAGCCTTTTTTGCGGTAGCGCACGGCGATGCGTTCGCGCTGCAGGCGCAGATCGGGGGTGTCGTAGTAGGTGTTGAGGAGTCTTTGCCGTAGCGGTTTGCTGTCGGCGAGCAGCGGGTGTTTGGCGAGTCGAGGGGCGGCGCGCGGTGGCAGGCTTAGCTTGATCTCGGTTTCGACAGCCATGCGGGCGGCAGTCCGGGCTCAGAGGTCGTACTGGCGCAGCTTTTCGACATCCGGGATCTGGATCTTGCGACCCTCGACGACGATTAGTCCCTTTTCGGAAAGCTCGTGCAGGATGCGCGAAAAATGTTCCTGCGTGAGGTTCAGGCGCGAGGCGATGACGCCTTTGTTGGTCGGCAGGGTAACGGTGATCGTTTTCTCGTCATTACTGAGGTTGTCACGCAGCAGATAGCCGATGATGCGCTGACGGCCCGAATGCAGCGAATAGGATTCAACGTCGGTGATCAGGTGATGCAGGCGCATCGAAAGCCCGGCGATCATCTTGCGGCCAAGTTTTGGATCGTTGTTCAGCTCTTCGAGAATGGCGTCTTTGGAGATGTGCAGCAGCAGCGAGTCGGCCAGCGCCTGCGCATAGACCATGTAGGGCTTTTCCATGAACATCACGGCTTCACCGAAGGACTGGCCTTGCCCGAGGATGTCGACAACTTTCTCGCCGCCCTGCGGCGAGGTGAAAGCGAGTTTGATCTGGCCGTAAACGATCAGATGAAAACCGTTTGAAATGTCGCCTTTGTGAAACAGGATGTCGCCGCGCGCGGCATTGACTTCGCGTGTACCTCGGGCAATGCGGCTGATTTCCTCGGCTTCCAGGCCGTTGAACAGCGGCACGTGCGAGAGCAGCGCTTCAATGTTGATGCCTTGATGGTTTCCGTGCATGCGGGTTATCCGAAATTGCGACCGAGAGTTGCGGGCAATGGTCGCATTTGTCGCCGTTTGAGGCAAGCTGCGATTGCGCTGCGCATGCACACAGATCGCCTTGCTTGCGCTGGTATAACACCTCGCCGGGCTTTATACTTGCCGGTTTTCGCGCGAGGCAAGTGTGGCCAGTATGAATACGCAAGTCATGTCGGTTTCTTCAGGAGCGCCAGCCGCCTTGGCTCGCGCCTGGCTGTGGTTGGGCGTAATGGCGCTGATCGGTTCCGGCTTGCTGGCCATGCTGCTGGTTTTGTCGCGCACACCGGGCATTCAGGACGTTTTCCCGCTCAGAGAGTTTTTCCGCTCCGCGCTGGTGGTGCATGTGGATCTTTCGGTTGTCGTCTGGTTCATGGCTTTTGCTGCGGTGATCTGGAGCGCCGTGGGCAGTGGCGGCCTGGCCTGGATGGGCTGGAGTGGTTTCGCGCTGGCCGCGCTGGGCACGGTGGTGATGACTGTCTCACCGTTCTTCCCCGGCGCCGAGCCGATTCTCAATAACTACATCCCGGTCCTGCAACAGCCGTTATTCTTCGCTTCGCTATGGATTTGCGGTGCCGGCTTTAGCCTTGCCGTGCTGCGCGCCTTGCTGACGACCTGGCCACAACGCATCTTTGGCGAGCCGCTGCGGCTTGGCGCCTTCTTTGGTGCTGTCGCAGCCTTTTTTGCGCTGGCCGCTTTCTTCTGGTCCTGGTGGACGGTGCCGCGGATTGAAGAGAAAATTTATTACGAAGTGCTGTTCTGGGGTGGTGGTCACGTCCTGCAATTTCAGCATGCCATCCTGATGGTCGTCGCCTGGTTGTGGATCGCCATGCACCTTGACAAGCCGCTGGTCGCTTCGCCGCGTGCACTGGCCGCGCTGTTTTTTGTCGCGTCCCTGCCGCTGCTGGTGGTGCCGCTGATTTATCTGACTGTGCCGCCGGGCTCGCTGCCGCACATGGAGTTGTTCGCCAAGCTGATGAAGTGGGGCCACCCGTACATGGGGCCGCTGATCTTCGCGGGTGCGTTGTCGCTGTGGGCTGTGCGTCGCGCGCCTGCCGATCCGGCCAAATCCGCTTTTGTCGCGTCATTCGCGCTGTTCGCATTGGGCGGTGTACTGGGCTACATGATTCAGGGCGCCAACGTTGTCATTCCCGCTCACTATCACGGCTCGACCGTTGGCGTCACACTGGCCTTCATGGGGCTGGCCTATGTGCTGCTACCGCTGCTCGGCTTCGGTAAGCCGCAAGGTCGCATGGCGATCTGGCAACCCTACGTCTATGGCGGCGGCCAGTTGATCCATGTGCTCGGGTTAGCCTGGTCGGGCGGTTACGGCGTGCAGCGCAAGGTGGCCGGGGCTGAGCAGGCATTGGTTAGTCTGGAACAGAAAATCGGCATGGGCATGATGGGGCTGGGTGGTTTGATCGCGGTGATCGGCGGCCTGATGTTTGTCGTCGTCTGCCTGAAAGCCATGTCGGCGCGCAAAGCAGCATGAAGCCGGAGACCGCCCTGCGCGTGGCCATCGTGGCCGGTATCGGATCTCTGGTGACGATCAGCCTGCTGGCGTATCGGCTTTATGATCATGCCAGCCAGAATCCCGGCAGCCTTCCGCCTGGCCTGATCTCATCTCAGCAATTGTCGCCGGAAGCGGCTCAGGCCGAAGCCAATGCCATTTTCGCACTGACCCTGCCGGATCTTGAAGGTCGCCCGCAAGCGCTCGCCCAGTGGCGCGGCAAGGTATTGGTGGTCAATTACTGGGCCAGTTGGTGCAAGCCATGCGTTGAAGAAATGCCGGCATTCTCGCGGCTGAACAACCACTACGCTTCGTGGGGTGTGCAGTTTGTCGGTATCGGGCTGGATGAGGCCGAGAAGATGCAGGCTTTTGTCAAAACAACGCCGGTTTCCTATCCATTACTGGCAGCTCCGTCTGCCGGCACAACACCCGGCCTGCAGGTCAAAGGTCTGCCTTATACGGTGGTGATTAATCGTGATGGACGTATCGACACCAGCCTTCTTGGCCGTCAGGACGAAGCATCGCTTGAGCCTGTTCTGCGTCGCTTACTCGCACAGTAAAACCGTTGTTTTATCAATCGGCAGCTGCCGCAACCGGTGCGATGATCACGCGGTTTCTGCCATCCTGCTTGGCTCGGTAGAGCGCGGCATCGGCCATCGAAATCAGGGTGCCGGCATCGAAACGCGCAGCTGCGGCTTCGGCGATCCCGGCGGACAATGTCAGCGAGCTAATTTTCTGGTTCTCATGCCAGAGTGGCGTGACTTCGAGCCGGGTGCGTATTTTCTCGATGAACTCGGCGGCGTTGCCGCTCCCTGTTTCTGGAAGCAGCACAACGAATTCCTCCCCGCCGTAACGGCAGACGACATCGGAACGGCGGGTCTCTTCCAGCAACATGCGGGCCAGCAGCTTAATCGCCGTGTCACCGGCATCGTGGCCGTAGGAGTCGTTGACTGACTTGAAGTGGTCAATGTCGAGGATGGCGAGCGAGTAGGGCCGCTGGAAGCGCAGGGCGCGCGGCAGCTCCCGGGCAAGCGTTTCCATCAGGTAGCGCCGGTTGTAGAGATTTGTCAGCGGATCGCGCGATGCCTGTTCACGTAGCGCTTCGCGCAGATCGAGGTTCGACAGTGAGAGCTTGATCGCGTCGGCAAAGGCGATTAGCAGTTGCCGTTGGTTCTGCTCGAACGCCGCACCCGGCGGTAGTGCAAGCCACAGGCTGCCGAAGATGCGCCCCTGCACCATTAGCGGCAGGCAGATCGAAGCGGTGTCCGGTGTGCGATCGAAGTGGCTGCAACAGATGTCGTGGGCAGCGCCGGATGTCTCGTGCGGTCGCCCCTGCCGGAAGGCCCAGCAGTCCTCCGCACTGAACTCGTCGAGTAGCAGTCGGCTGGCTTCGCCCCAGCGCACAACAGCATGCAGTATCTGCGATTCGCCGTAAGTGGCAAGTGCTCCTGATGTCTCTGGAAAGAGCTTCTGGATTACTGACGTGACTACCCGGAAGGCTTCCTCGCGGGTGTGACAACTGAGCAATAGATCGTGTGCCCGGTTGAGCAGGCTCACCTGCCGATCGCGGTTTTCCAGTGCGGTGATCGTACATGATAGCCGCTCGTTGGTTTGTGTCAGCCGCATTTCGGAGTCCTTGCGCTCGGTAATGTCGGCGATCAGCCAGACCGTACCAGTTAGCGGATTGTCTGGATTGAAGGCCCGGCCCGAGAGGTTGACCCAGAAGATCTCGCCGTTCTTGCGCCGGAACTGCTGTTCGTGCTGGTAGCGGTTGTGCCGCTTCAGGTAGTCGTAACCTTTTGCCGCATCCAGGTAGGCGGCTTCGCTGGCGTACAGCATGCGGATCTGCAGCTCGCTCAATTCTTCAGCGCTGTAGCCGGTCATTTCCTGGAAATGGCGGTTGCAGCGCACGATCTTTCGCTCGCGCAGCAGGACGATGCCGTGGATGGCGGCCTCGAAGATGGCTTCGACTTCGGCTAGCGCCGTCTTCAGCGAGTCGTGCGTATTGGCAAGTTCGACGTTGGCGAGCGACAGGCTGGCGGTTCTTTCATCGACGCGCTGTTCGAGCTGCTCGTTCAACTGCCGGACATCGCGTTCGTGAGCCTTGCGCTCGGTGATGTCGGCATAGATGGTGACGAAGCCGCCGGCCGGCATCGGCACACCGCGGATTTCCAGCTCCTTGCCGTTCGGTCTGCTACGCTCGAAGTGGTGCGGCTCGGAGAGCTTGGAGCGCTCGCAGGCTTCGACGACATAGGCTTCCACGTCGACCGGGCCGTATTCGCCGCGCGTGGCATTGAAGCGGGCCACATCCTCGAACGAGGGTGTGTGTGTGCCGAACAGCGAATCTGGAAATTCGAGCAGCTCGATGAACCTCTTGTTGTGCGCGACAAAGTGCAAGGTTTTGTCGAGCAGCGATACGCCGACCGGCAGGTTGTCGATCAGCGCCCAAAGGGTTTCGTGCTGCTCCCGCAACTGCTCCTCAGCCTGCTTGCGATCGGTGATGTCGGTGTAGGTGGTGATGAAGCCGGCGATGCGTTCTCCGACATGCAAAGGAACCCCCTGAACCAGGGTCGTTTTGCCGTTCGGCCGGGTTCGCTCGAAACGGTGAGCCTGAAACTGCAGGGCGAGCGCTTTGCGCTGGCGGATGTGCTCTTCGATGTCACCGGAGCCGTATTCGCCGCGCATGGCTGGCACGCGGATCAGGTCTTCGAAAGGTACGCCCCCGTAAACGATGTCGGGAGGAAGCTCGAGGACGTCGAGAAAGGGCTGGTTCCAGTAGCGCAGGCAGAGGGCTTCGTCGAAGACGCTGACACCTTGCGGCAGGTGCTTCAGGATCGCGTTCAGGATCAGCGTCTGGCGGGCGAGAGTCTCGCTGCTGTCAGTGCTTGTCGACGCGTCCATCGAACCTCCTCGTGATTTAATTTTCTCGGCCCATTGTGCCACAGGGCCTCTGGGAGCACCTTTCCGTAGCCGTAAAAAAGCCGCCTCGCAATTAAGCGAGGCGGCTTTTTGCGCCCGGAACCCCCTTGTTTTTAGCTCGGCTGAATCACCATTGAGCGTGCCGAGATGGTGAATGCATCCGAGAAGCACGCGCCGTCTTCTGCGCCATGGCTCTTCAGGAACGGGAAGATCGCTTCAACCATACGCACCGAGCCGCAGGCGTAGATTTCGTGCTGCTTGAGTTCAGGAAAATCCTCCAGAATCGCTTCG
>JBIJCY010000403.1:0-2788 GCA_044344385.1 Rhodocyclaceae bacterium
CACCGCTGCTGGTTGGGGATACGGATATCGGCATCTTTTGCGACAAACTGATTCACGCGCTGACTCAGAAAATGCTGATTGAAGGAAATGAACTGTTCATCGGCGGCAGCTTCGGCTGTGCCGAGTACCCGTTCGATGGCGAAGACGAAGTGGCGCTGCTGAAAAGCGCCGACGCGGCAATGTACAAGGCGAAGGCCGCCGGTGGCAGCACTTACGTCATCCACGGTAGCGGCAACTTGCCCTTTCTAAAAATCAAGGAAATTTCGTGAATCCGGTTGCGTGGGGGCGCAGACTCCTTTGTAACAGCCTGCTGGCGTGTTTCTGCATCAGCCTTCCCGCTGCGGCTCAGCAGTTCGTAGCCCCCCCCCTGACGTTTGGCGTCGTGCCGCAACAGTCGGCGACCCGGCTGGCGGAGGATTGGGGGCCACTGCTGGCCGAAATCAGCCGGCGGTCCGGCGTTACGCTGGTCTTTCGTACCGCACCCAATATTCCCGGGTTTGAAGAGCGTCTGGGAAAGGGGGAGTACGATCTGGCCTACATGAACCCCTATCATTACGTGGTCTTCCACACGGCATCTGGTTACCGGGCCTTTGGCAAGGAACAGGATCGCAAGATCAAAGGCATTCTGGTCGTGAGGAAAGAAAGTCCCTATCAAAAGCCCGCTGATCTGGCCGGTAAGACCGTGGTATTCCCCGCCCCGGCAGCCTTCGCCGCCAGCATCCTGCCGCAGGCCGAATTCGGTCGCTTGAAGATCCCCATCGAAGCCAAGTTTGTCGCTTCCCACGATTCCGTTTATCGTGCGGTCGCTTCCGGTCTACAAGAAGCGGGTGGGGGCATTCAGCGCACCTTCGAGGCAACTCCGGCGGAGGTTCGCGGTGCGCTACGCGTTCTTTCCGAAACACCTGCCTATACGCCGCACGCCTTTGCCGCGCACCCCCGCGTACCACCCGCGATACTAGCCCGGGTGCTCGCCGCCATGGCTTCCCTGTCCGCCGACGAGACCGGGCAGCGTCTGTTGTCCCCACTAGCATTCAAGGGCATCGCCGCCGCTCAGGACAAGGACTGGAACGACATTCGCGCGCTCGACATCACGCTTCTGAAAAGCTACGGTCAGCAATGAAAACGCTCGCCGCATCAGCGACCCAATAAATCATGCGCTTTCGCACAAAAACCATCCTTGGCGTCGCCCTGATCGAAATGGCGCTACTGGCTGTTCTGGTCGGCAGTGCCCTGTCGGTGTTGCGCGATTCCAACGAAACCGAATTGACGCGCCGGGTACAACTGGGCGGCAAGCTGCTCGCCGTCGCGGCCAAGGACGCCGTAATCTCGCAGGATTTGGCCACACTGGACAGCCTGGTCAATGAAGCCATGGCTTCCGGCCAGATCGACTATGTACGGATCCTTGATGCCGGCGGCGTGGTGCTTTCGGAACGGGGCGATGCGAAGATTTTGTCGCGATCCTTCCACCCGGACACCCGCATCAACCAGGTTGCCGACGACATCTTTGACTGGTCTGCGCCAGTCCTCGTAGGAGGCGTGCTGTATGGTGAAGTACGACTGGGTATTTCCACCGACCCCTTGAACGTTTTGCTCGCCTCGGCACGGCGCTGGGCGGCGGGCATCGCCGGGCTGGAAATGCTGCTTGTTGCCGTTTTCTCATGGTTGCTTGGGAGCTACCTCGCGCGCCAGCTGGTGGCGCTGCGCAAGGCCAGCGAACGCTTCGTCGCCGGCGATTTCGGGCATCGTGTGCCGGTACAGGGAAGCGACGAACTGGCCGAGACAGCGCGGGCTTTCAATCGACTGGCGGAGCAGTTGGCGGAAAGCAACGATCGGGTTCACGCAGAAAATCTGAAGCGCCTTGAGGCGCAGCAGGAAGCAGAAAAATCCGGCAATCTGCTGCGCGAGGCGGTCAGCAGCATTGCTCAGGGTTTCACCATTTACGACCAGGAGGACCGCCTGGTGCATTGCAACGAGGCCTACCGGGGCTTTTACGAGACGAGCCGCGACCTCATCGTTCCGGGTAACACCTTCGAAGAAATCGTTCGCACCGGTGCCGAGCGCGGGCAATACAGCGAAGCGATCGGGCAGGTCGACACCTGGGTCCGGCAGCGTGTGGCGACACACCAGAAGGCGAATGGCGAAGTGATCGAACAAAGGCTCGCCGACGGTCGCTGGTTACTGATCGTCGAGCACCGCACACCCAGCGGCTATATCGTTGGCAATCGCATCGACATCACTGAACTGAAAACCACAACTGAGGCACTGGCCGCCAGCGAACAACGCTGGCAACTGGCGGTCAGCGGAGCCAATGACGGTATCTGGGACTGGAACCTGCAGAGTGGCACCGTATATTTTTCGGAACGCTGGAAGAGCATGCTCGGCTACAGCGATGAGGAAATAGGTAACACGCTCGAAGAGTGGAGCACGCGCGTTCATCCGGACGACCTTGAACAGACCCAAGCGGAAATCCAGAGACACTTGCGTGGCGAGACTGATTTTTATGAGTGGGAACACCGCCTGCGCTGCAAAGATGGCAACTACAAGTGGGTTCTTGATCGCGGTCGGGCGCAGTTCGACGATAACGGCCAGCCGGTGCGCGTGGCCGGCTCGCACACTGACATCACCGAGCGGCGTACTGCCGAGGCCGTTATTCGCGATCGCACCGAACAACTCAACGCCATCTTCGACCTGAGCCCGGACGGCTTTCTTTCCTTCGATGCGGCTCACCGCGTCAAATATGTCAGTCCGGCGTTCTCTAGTCTGACTGGGCTAGACCATAACGAGTTGC
>JBIJCY010000404.1:0-2786 GCA_044344385.1 Rhodocyclaceae bacterium
AAAGGAACGTTCGACGGGGTTGCCGGCCGCAGGCCACACCAGAATTCAGGATCGCCGTCCGGGCGCAAGTCGGGAAACAATTCGCCGGCACGTTGCATCAAGGCTGCGCAGCGAACCGGATTAAGTTCGGTGTTGTAGCCATTGAATTCGGCAGTGCCGGCAATAC
This sequence comes from Rhodocyclaceae bacterium, assembly GCA_044344385.1. GTDB lineage: Bacteria > Pseudomonadota > Gammaproteobacteria > Burkholderiales > Rhodocyclaceae > CAJBIL01. Next base: position 167 of record JBIJCY010000404.1, read on the forward strand.
GCAGCCGCCGGCCAAGACGCGAAAAAACAATCTTGTGACCATCGTCGGTCAGGCTGACGCTGGGCGCAACGCTTTGCTCGCCAAGCGCTACCGTCGCCGAATACCCTTTGGCCGGATAAACTGGCAGGCAAATACCCAGCGGGCGCAGCAACAGCGGCGTATAGCTGCCAAGCGCAGCAACGTAGGCGTCGGCGGTAAACAATTCGTTATCTGCCACGACGCCGGCCACTTGGCCGCCGGCCGTCGCCAGTTTCCCAATCGCCGCGCCGTAGCGAAAAACCACGCCACGCGCCGCACACAGCCCGGCAAGTTGCTGTGTAAAGCGATGCGCATCGCCTGATTCATCGGCGGCCGTATAGTCACCACCCACCAGTAAAGGACGCGCAGCCTTCAACGCAGGCTCGATAACGACGCACTCGTCGGCGTTTATTACACGCCGCTCGCAACCAAACTCACGCATCAGCGAGGCCGCTTCAGCCGCCGCTGAGAACTCCTGCCGGTCGGTATAAACATGCAGAATGCCGCGTTCAAGATGGTCGTAGGCAATCGACGTTTCCGCCCGCAGCGCCTGCAACTGGCTGCGGCTATAGGTAGCCAGCGCGACGATATTGCGGATGTTGTCGCGCGTCCGTCCCGGCGTGCACTCGCGCAGAAAACGCAGGCTCCAGTCGAACAGCGCCGGATCCCAGCGCAAACGGAAAAGCAGCGGCGCATCTTCGCGCCCCATCCATGACAAAGCGCGTAAAGGCGCGTGTGGATTGGACCACGGCTCGGAATGCGAAACAGATATTTGGCCGCCGTTGGCAAAACTCGTCTCAAGACCGGCGGCCGGCTGCCGATCGAGCACCATCACTTCATGTCCGGCTTTGGCGAGATACCACGCGCTACTGACGCCGACGACGCCAGCGCCAAGAACCAGCACCTTCAAACCGTCACTCCCGCTCGCGTGCGATACGCACGACTTCCGGAATGCGACGCAAGCCGCGCAAGAGCTGCGCCAAATGCGCACGACCGGAAACCTGCACGATGAAATGCAGCACAGTATACAGACCCGGACTCTGCTCTTCCATGCTGACGTTTTCGATATTGGAACCAATCTCCGAGATACTGGTGGCGATGCGCCCCAAAACACCGCGCGCATTCTTGGCGGTGATCCGGAGACTGACGTTGAACAGCTTGCCGGGTTCCGGCTCCCACTCGACATCGATCCACTTTTGCGGCTCGATGCTGCGCGACTTGCGAATCGCCGGGCAATCGTGGGTATGAATAACCAGACCCTGCCCCTTGCGGATCGAACCGATGATCGCGTCGCCGGGAATCGGATGACAGCAGGGCGCCAACTGAATTGCCATGCCTTCGGTACCGCGAATCACCAGCGCAGCCGGCTTGCTGCCTTCCGGGTGCAAGCTGTCGTCGCGCGGCAACAGGCGACGCGCAACCACCGCAGCCAGACGACGCCCCAGCCCGATGTCGGTGTAAACATCCTTCACCGACTTGCCTGCCGAATCGTGCACCAGTTGCTCCCAGATGGCCGCTGGAATCGACCCTGGTTCCACGCCAAGAACGATCAACTCCTGGTTCAGCATGTGCTCACCCAAAGCAGCCGATTCATCATGCTGCATGGTCTTCAGGAAGTGGCGTATCTTGCTGCGTGCCCGACCGGTCTTGATATAGGAGAGCCAGGCCGGACTCGGATTGGCATGCGCAGCAGTAACAATCTCGATCTGGTCGCCGTTGGACAGTTCGGTGCGTAGCGGCATCAGTTCGTAATTGATGCGTGCGGCAACGCAATGATTGCCGATGTCGGTATGCACCGCATAGGCGAAATCGACCGCCGTGGCGCCACGCGGCAGCGCCATAATTTTGCCCTGAGGCGTGAAGACGTAAACTTCGTCGGGGAAGAGATCGACCTTGACGTGCTCGAAGAATTCCGCCGAATCACCCGCCGTGCTCTGCAATTCGAGCAGCGACTGCAGCCACTTGTGCGTCTTCAGTTGCAGATCAGCGCCGGACTCTTCGCTATCCTTGTACAGCCAGTGCGATGCAACACCTTCCTGAGCCATGTGATGCATGCTCTCGGTGCGAATCTGCACCTCGACCGGCGTGCCAAAGGGGCCGATCAGCGCGGTGTGGAGCGACTGATAGCCGTTCGCTTTGGCGATCGCGATATAGTCCTTGAACTTTCCCGGCACCGGCTTGTAGAGCGCGTGCAGCGCGCCGAGCGCCAGATAACAGGTCGGCACATCGCAGACAACGACGCGGAAGCCGTAAATGTCGAGCACCTGCGAGAAACTCAGGTGCTTGTCGGCCATCTTGCGGTAAATCGAATAGAGACTCTTCTCACGGCCAAAGACTTGCGCCTCGATTCCCGCCTCACGCATCTTGCCCTGAATGCCATCGAGAATCCGCGACAGGAGTTCGCGCCTGTTGCCACGCGCCGCCCGCAGCGCCCGCTCCAGCACACGCGCACGCATCGGGTAAATGTGCTCGAAGGAGAGATCCTGCAACTGGCGGAAAAGCTTATTCAAACCGAGCCGGTTGGCGATCGGCGCGTAGATTTCGAGCGTTTCGTGGGCGATGCGGCGACGCTTGTCGGCGCGCACAGCAGACATCGTCTGCA
>JBIJCY010000405.1:0-2784 GCA_044344385.1 Rhodocyclaceae bacterium
CCCATATCGATCCAGCCGTCAACGTTTGATACATTGATATTCTTGCTGGTACTTCATTGCGACATCAATCGCTTTCTTGACCTCTGGGTTTTCTCGAACATCTTTGTAGATGTTCATCATCAGTATTTGGCGAATGGCACTTTGACAAGCTTCGTACTGCTGTATGTCCCAAGTTGCGCGGGCGGCTGCCCTAACAGCGCAAAAATCAAAATAAATTCTTCCATCGCCGACTTTCATAAGTAGTCCCCAATACAAGCAAAGTTCAGACTCCTGTAATTATTCAAAGAGCGTTTGCTTGATCAGTTTCAGTATTGATCGTACGAGTGAGGCGGTGCCCGTCGAACGCTTCGAAAAACAGTTCTCCTTCAGGGTGGCTCAATGTCTTGTCCGTGGGTGTCAAAAGCACGGCATCTTGCCAGAATCGGCTTTTCGCCCGGATCATTGCGCTCAGCTCATCGCCCCCTTTGATGCTGCCAAAGATAAGCCTGACAATCTGTGGTAGATACTTTTCGAAGAGTGGCGTATTTATTGGCTTGCATGGCAATAAATATTGCAGACCGCCTATCCATGCGCTCTGCGAGGCAGCGTCGTGCGTCGGTGCGGGCGGGTTTTATTTGGTTCTGCCACCCGGGCGATAAGGCGCAGTAGTCGTAAAGGCGCTGGTTGACGGTGATGCCGGCTTGGCGCAGCATCCGCCACTAAACGAAAGCCTGAAACCTCTCCGAGACATCCGCCATGCACGGGTTACACCTGATTGCCGAGCTCCATGAATGCCGCTGCGAACCGCGTTTGTTGAGCGATGCCGGGGCGTTGCGCGCGCTTTGTCTTGAGGTTTGCTCGACGCCGGGATTGACCGCAGTCGGGCATATCTTCCATCAGTTTGGCAGTGCCGACTCGCCGGCCGGCGCCACCGGTGCCGTCGTTCTCGCCGAGTCGCATCTGGCCATTCATACCTGGCCGGAGATGGGCGCGGTGACACTTGATCTCTATGTCTGCAATTTCAGTCAGGACAATAGCGTCGCGGCGCGAGTTGCCTGCGAGCGGCTGATTGCCGCCTTTGCGCCGGGCCGGCGGGTAGAGCAGGCGATTGAGCGCGGTTCGCTCTGAGCAGCGCCTGTTGTTGACTGACTATGTTGTGTTAAGGTGCGCATGTATTGACAATATGCGCGGAGTATCACCATGCCCCCCAGTGTTTCAATCCCCAAGAAAGCCACCAATATCACGCTCTCTGCCGATGTTTTGAGTGAGGCGAAGGCGTTGGGAATCAATATTTCTCAGGCCTGCGACCAGTTTTTGCGGAAATTGGTTACGTCCGAGCAGGAGCGGCGTTGGCAGGCAGATAACGCTGAATTTATCGCGGCCTACAACGCCGATGTGGCGCGCGATGGCTTGCCGCTGGATGCTTGGCGCAGCTTTTAGATGGCGCGGTTCGAGGTCTTTTGTAACAGCGGCGCCCATGCCGGGGATGTCCCCTACCTTTTGGATGTGCAAAGCGACCTGCTACACGGTCTGGACACGCGGGTCGTCATCCCTCTGCGCCGTCGCGACCGATTTTCCGCCAGCCAGGTGCCACAACGCTTAACCCCCGTTTTCGAGATCGAAGGCGTTGCCTGTCTGCTGGAAACGCCGAAACTGGCCGCTGTGCCATTGCGCTTGCTCAAGCAGTCGGTGTGCTCGCTAGCGGCTGAGCGTGTCGCAATAACGGGGGCGCTGGATTTTCTGTTTCAGGGTTTCTGAACAGGGCAGTCTGTATAAGTAATCCGTTAACGCTATATTTTCGCCTTTCGACCAATAACAAGTTTCAGGGAAAGTTCATGGAATCGCTTCGCTTCGTGCTTGATCAATCCGAGATCCCGACACATTGGTATAACGTCGTTGCCGATATGCCGAATGCACCAACGCCACCACTGGGGCCGGACGGCAAGCCGGTGTCGCCTGAGCAACTGGCGACAATTTTTCCGCTGGCGATTCTTGAGCAGGAAATGTCGGCCGAACGCTGGATCCCGATTCCCGAGCCGGTGCGCGAAATCTATCGTCTGTGGCGACCGTCACCGCTGATTCGTGCCAAACGGCTCGAAGAAATGCTCGGTACGCCGGCAAAAATCTACTACAAGAACGAAGGTGTTTCGCCGGCCGGTTCGCACAAGCCGAATACAGCCGTGCCGCAGGCTTATTACAACCATCAGGCCGGTATCAAGCGCATCACCACGGAGACAGGTGCCGGGCAGTGGGGATCGTCGATGGCCTTTGCCGGGCAAATGTTCGGCATCGATGTGCGCGTCTATATGGTCAAGGTCAGCTACGATCAGAAGCCCTTTCGCCGCTCGATGATGCAGACCTGGGGTGCCGAAGTGATCGCCAGCCCGTCGGCCATGACGCAGACCGGCCGCGATTTGCTGGCCAGGGATCCGGCCAATCAGGGCTCGCTTGGTATCGCTATTTCCGAGGCGGTGGAAGAGGCTGCGTCACGCGCCGATACCAACTATGCGCTTGGCTCGGTACTCAATCACGTTGCCCTGCATCAGACGATCATCGGGCAGGAAGCGAAGAAGCAGTTTGAGAAAGCCGGGGATTGGCCGGATGTCATTTTCGCGCCCTGTGGTGGCGGTTCGTCGTTTGCCGGTGCGGCCTTTCCGTTCATTGCCGACAATGCCGCGGGCGGGCGCAATGGCAAGCCGACGCGCCTTGTCGCCGTTGAGCCGACTTCGTGCCCGACATTGACCAAGGGTGCTTACGCTTACGATTTTGGTGACGCATCAGGCTTCACGCCGCTGATGAAAATGT
>JBIJCY010000406.1:0-2783 GCA_044344385.1 Rhodocyclaceae bacterium
CACCCAAGGCCACCGTGACGTGGCGCCGTGCGTAACGGCAAAGCAGATAGGTCGGCAACAACGATGCATCAGCAATCGGCTCATCGAGCGCGGCGAGAAGTGCGGGCAGCGAGTCGCGCATGCCCTCAACAGTGCAAGACTCAACCTGATGCGCGGCGCCTATATGCTGAGCAACCTGGCGCGCATAGGGCGATTCGTCAAAATTGGCATCATCGAAGGCAATAGAGAACGTCTTCAGTTGCCCGGGGCCTGTATGGCGCAAAGCCAATGCAGCAATCGTTGACGAGTCGATACCACCGCTCAGAAAGGCGCCAACAGGGACATCCGCAACGAGGCGACGCGCGACGGCTCGATCTAGCTTCTCCAGCAACTCATCTGCCAAGGCGTCTTCCGGGATCGCACCAAGACCAGGTTCGGGCGCCGGCTCATACTGCCAGTAGCGCTCAATCAGAGGCTGCCGGTCTGCCAGATTGAGCGTAAGAATATGCCCCGCCGGCAATTTGAAAACATCGGCAAGTAGCGACAAAGGTGCCGGAATGAAACCATAGGCAAAATATTTACGCACGGCCTCGTCGGAACGGCGATCAGGCACACCAGGATGCAGACGCAGCGCCGAAAGTTCAGATGCGAAAGCGAAGACTTCCTTGCCCGCATGGTAGTACAACGGTTTTTTGCCAAACCGGTCGCGCGCCAGGATCAACTCACGCCGACCACGGTCATGAATCGCCAGGGCCCACATCCCATTGAGGCGCTCAAACATCTGCTTACCCCATCGACGCCAGGCATGCAGCAGCACTTCGGTATCCGAGTGATCCGTAACAAATTGCGCCCCATCACGCTGAAGCTCGGCGCGGAGTTCAGCGAAATTGTAGATTTCCCCGTTAAACACGATGCACAATTCGCCGTCACGCGTGAGCATGGGTTGAAAACCACCCGCAATATCAATCACAGCCAAGCGGCGCTGCGCCAGATGCACGCCATCGGCCGCATCTTCAAGCAAGCCTTCGCCGTCGGGGCCACGGTGCTCAAGCCGCCCCGCCATTGCGCGCAACGCGATTGAATCGGCGCGACCGACAAAGCCTGCGATACCGCACATCTTTAGCCGGCCTCAGGGTGGTGCACAACAGCAGCGATACGGTAGACCGATTTGGATTGAGACTCGTGATAGGTACGGTTCAGCATCTCGGCAAGCAAGCCCATCAGAATACTGAGCACGCCTGTCGCTGCCAGAAATACCGTCAGCAATGGCAAAGGTGTTTGAATCAACGAAGTCGCCCAGAACAACTTCAGCGCAATAGCCCACAACCCCGCACCGAATGAGCCCAACAGACTCAACGCCCCGAACCCGCCAAATATGTACATGGGTTTGTTCGCATAACGAAAGAGAAACTTGACGACGATCAGATCGAGCATCACCTTCAATACACGCTCCAGACCATACTTTGACTCACCATGCAGGCGCGGGTGATGCTGGACAGGAAGCTCGGTTACTCGCGCCCCGTTCCACGCGGCATAGAGCGGGACAAACCGGTGCATCTCGCCATAAAGTTTTACCCCACCGAGTACCGATCGACGATAGGCCTTCAAAGAGCAGCCATAGTCGTGTAAATGTACGCCAGAAACCAGCGAAATCAGGCGATTGGCCAGCCGGCTAAGAAGATTTCGCCTGATCGCATGATCCTGACGATCTTTTCGCCAGCCGGAAACAACATCGTAGCCTTCATTCAGCTTGGCCAACAGGCGGCCAATGTCATCCGGATCATTCTGCAAATCACCGTCCATCGGCACAATTACCGCCCCTCGCGCGTGATCGAGGCCGGCCATCAAGGCTGCTGTCTGCCCATAGTTTCGACTAAAGTGCACGACGACGATACGTGAATCTTCAGCCGCAATTTGATTCAGAAGCTCCGCCGAACCATCGGCGCTTCCATCGTCGACAAAAATTATTTCCCAACTACACCCGAGTGCACTCAAAGCATCTCTGGTGCGCCGGTACAGAGGATCGAGATTTTCGCGTTCGTTATAGATCGGTATCGTGACCGTAAGATCGCATGAGTAATCATCAGTGATCAAAATATTGCCTTCACAGTAACGGTCAAAATCACATCCCATCCTTTGATCAAGGTCACAGCCTTGAGTCCTGTTTTCGCAAAGGTAATCAACGCGTCGTTGGCGAACATGCGGTAGCCTCTGTTTGCTGGTCACACCATTTCTTCCACATGCCGCGCAGCGCAGATTCAAAATGCCTGGCGAACCGGGGCGCATCAAAAATCGGTGAGGCCAACACAGACTTCCGCAAATCTTTTCGCAGCAAAGCCAGACTTTGCAGATCACTGGCATGTAAAACCGCACGTGCCACATAATCGTCAATATCGACGGCAATCCACTCCGGCAGTCCGGCATTCATCAGGAAACCAACGCCTTGACGCGACAAAAAACGCTCTCCGGCCAGGGTAAGAACAGGCACCCCCATCCATAGCGCCTCAACAGTGGTTGTTCCCCCAGGATAAGGAAACGGATCAAGCACCATATCCACTTCTTGATAAGCCGCCAGATAATCCGTACGCGAGACGGGCCCCTCCAGCATCAACTGTGTTGCACCAACCCCGTGTGCCAAAAACCGCTCGACAATACGCTCGCGAACTGAATTTTCACTCATTTGTTTGGCTCTCAGGAATAAGCGACTATTTGGCACAGCCGTCAAGATCCGCGCCCAGGTTGCCACAACCTCATCTCCCATTTTGGTCAGATGGTTAAAACAGGCAAACGTAACGTACTGATTA
>JBIJCY010000088.1:0-10097 GCA_044344385.1 Rhodocyclaceae bacterium
GGCGCGGAACATGTCGGGGTATTTGAGCGGCTTGTCTTCGCCCTCGGTCACCGAAAGAATCGCCACCTTGTGCGCTTCGCCAAGATCAAACGCCGCCGGGCAAACAAGGTTACCGACGTTTTCGATGAGCAGCAGCGAATCGTCAGCCGGCGCCAGTTTCTGCAGTGCGGCGCCGACCATGAACGCGTCAAGATGACAGCCCTTGCCGGTGTTGATCTGCAGTGCCGGGACGCCGGTTGTGCGGATGCGTTCGGCGTCGTAGCTCGTCTGCTGATCGCCTTCAATCACGGCGATCGACAATCGGCTTTTGAGTTGTTCGATGGTCCGGCAAAGCAGTGTGGTTTTGCCGGAGCCCGGGCTGGAAACGAGATTGAGCGCGAAGATGCCCTGCTCCGCAAGACGCGCGCGGTTCTGCGCCGCATAGCCATCATTCTTGGAGAGAATATCGCGCTCGATCTGCACCATGCGCGACTGCGTCATTCCCGGCGCATGCGCGCCCGCCGGGCCGTGGCCATAATGCATCGCGCCGTCATGCGAGTGCTCATGCGCACCGTCGACATCGTGCAAAGCGGCATCCGCATGATCGTGCGCATGCACGTGTTCGCTGCCGTCAGCGTGCCGGTGTGCGTGTTCGTGTACCAACGGCTCATGGTGATGATGGTGTTCGCCATCGTGGCCATGCGCGTGCGCATGCACGCTACCATCGGCATGGCGATGCGGATGAACATGCCCGCCGGAAACGGGGGTATAGCTTATGCCGGAATGGGTGTGAGTTTGATTCGGCGCATGTGAATGGGTCGTCCCATCCTCGTGCGTATGCAAATCTTCACCATCAATGCGGGCTTCCCCCGCAGCGCAACCACAGGTCGTACACATCTTTTGTCTCCGTCTTATTATTCAACCTCCAGCTCCTTCACCCGCATTTCGGTTCCGCCGGTCGGTTGGACCGGGTAGCCGCCGCAGGCCGGGCAGGGGTCGTACAATGCCGCAAGCGGCACCGTTTTGTTGCAATTGAAACACATTCCTTCGCCGGGCACCTCGATCACTTCGAGCAGCGCACCTTCAGCCAGCGTACCGCGCGTGACCGCATCGAAGCAGAAACGCATTGAATCGGGCTCGACTGAAGAAAGCTGGCCGATTTCAATGAAAACTGTCTTGACGCGCAGAAAACCGCCGTCGCCCGCTCCACCCGAATTGCGCGCCGCATCTTCGACAATCTGCAGCACCCCTTCGGCAAGCGACATTTCATGCATTCTCAGCCACCTTATTCACCACCACCTCGTAGGCCACGCAGGGATCAAGCGCCAGCGCCAAGCGGCGTGCCGCCGTTTCGGCCTCTGCAAGGCTTGCGGCCGGACAACCGGTCATTTCGCGAACAAACGCACCCTGCGGGTGAAAAATCCATTCAGTCGGTGCAACGATAACATAGCGCCCCACCCTGCCGTCGTTGACCTGTATCAGATGAATCAACAGCCCGCGCGCCGTTTCGACACGCGCCAGCCCGACATTCTCAGCGACCTGCGCCGCACCCAGCCAGCCATCAAGCCGTTGCGGCTCTCGCAGCGCCTCGGCAAGAAAATGCAGATCAGCGTAGCGCGCCGCCAGCCGCGCCGCGACGCCTTGCCCGGCCACGTGCAAGGCAGCCACGCCGGCCTCTTCCGCCCGACGTGCCAGCGGGCCTGTTTCGGCAGGCAAGCCGGCGAAGGTCGGCTGCACGGCAAAATCCTCGTCGATTGTTTGTCGCGCCCAGGCCTCTGCTGCAAGCCAGGGTAACAGCACGCCCGGCGTAGCCGCTACGACGGGCTCGACGGACAACTGCCGTTCAGCGCGCAACCACGCACCCAACTCGCTGCCCAACAACGCTGCCCCAGCCTGATCCTGCACCGCCAGCAAGCGTTTGCGCCAAAACAAAAAATTATCCTTGCGCGCCGGCAAGCCAAACATCGGCGGCCAGTCAAGCAACAAACGCCACAAATGCTCGCCAATGACCTCCAGCGCCACCCGGCGCCCACCCTCACGCAGCGCAGCAGCATCAGGCGCCTCGCCGCGCGCCGCGCACCACGCCAGCCGGGCCGCAACACCTTGAGCCTGCCCGCACAGGCTGAACAGACGCGGCACCAACTCAACGGCGCGCTCGATCGGCTGACCGATCAGGATACGCGCCGCCTGCGGTCTGGACGAGGTAAGCCCGGCAGTCGCAATACGCTGCCCGTTCCACGCCAGATTCAACCGCAAAATACCCTGATCCACGCCAGCCTTTCCAAAATGAGCGTGAACAATACGCAGAAGTCTTTATATTGATTTTGATTCTGGTCAATCCACGGCTAAACTTGCGCCTGCACAATACGCCCTCGGCAATTTTCCCGGAACCTCCTCTGCATGCTTGAAGCCTCGAATCTCGAATGCGTACGCGGCGAGCGTCGCCTGTTCGCAGGCGTCGGCTTCCGTCTTGAAGAGGGTGAAATGCTTTACCTGCAGGGCAAGAACGGCTCGGGGAAAACCAGCCTGCTGCGTATGTTGTGCGGCCTGACGCCACCGGCCGATGGCGAGATTTGCTGGCGCGGCGCGCCAATCAGCAAGCTGGGCGACGATTTTCGCGCCGAACTTTGCTACCTCGGCCACCACAACGCGATCAAGGAAGAGCTGACGCCACTCGAAAACCTGCTCGCTTCGGCGAAGCTGGCCGAAGAAGTGCTTGACGACGATTCAGCACTCGACGCGCTGGAGCAGGTCGGCCTGCGCGGACGTGAGGATCTGGCTTGCCGCTATCTTTCGCAGGGGCAGAAGCGCCGCGTCGCGCTGGCCCGTCTGGTGCATGAACGGCGCGCCCTGTGGATTCTCGACGAACCCTACGTCGCACTCGACCCGGCGGCGGTCGAGCTGGTGGCCGGCCTGATCGGCGCCCATCTGCAACGCGGCGGCCTGACTGTGCTGACGACGCACCAAAACGTCGACGTACCGGCCGGCACCGTGCGCGAACTGCGGCTGAGCTAGTACAATGCTGACCTTGATTCGTGCGGTAATCAGTCGAGATCTAAGACTGGCGATGCGCCGGCAGGCCGACATTGTTTCAGCGATGTTCTTTTTCATCATCGTCGTCAGCCTGTTCCCGCTCGGTATCGGGCCGGAGGCGGATTTGCTGCGCAAGCTGGCGCCGGGCGTGCTGTGGGTCGCCGCCCTGCTGGCCACCATGCTGTCACTGCCGCGTCTGTTTGCCGACGATCATCGCGACGGGACGCTGGAGCAACTGGCACTGGCGCCGCAGCCGCTGGGCCTGGTGGTGCTCGGCAAGGTGATTGCGCACTGGCTGGTGTCAGGTTTGCCGCTCGCCCTGCTGGCGCCGGTTCTGGGCATCCAGTTCGATCTGTCGAGCGATGCGCTGTGGGTGCTGACCATCTCGCTGCTCATCGGCACGCCGGCACTGTCCGGCATTGGCGCGATCGGCGCAGCGTTGACATTGGGTGTACGCGGCGGCGGGGTCTTGCTGTCACTGCTGGTACTGCCGCTTTACATTCCGGTACTGATTTTCGGTGCCGGCGCGGTCGACGCCACGGTTACCGGGCTCGGGCCGCAGGCTCATTTATCGCTGCTTGGCGCATTGACGCTGGGCGGCGTGTTTTTTTCGCCGTGGGCAACTGCGGCGGCTTTGAGAATTGCACTGGAATAATTTTCAATATGCAATATCACCACGGCGACACAGCGGGCACGGCGAAAAACAATAGATTTTTGTTGGCATGCTGGTGTTTTCGCCGTGCCCGCCGTGTCGCCGTGGTTTGAATTAAGGCAACAAGAATGAACAACCGTCTGATCAACTGGTTCAAATACGCCAGCCCGCAGAGCTTTTACCCGATTGCCGGGAGGATGATTCCGTGGTTCTGGGCGCTGGCCGCTATCTTTGGCATCGCCGGGCTTTATATCGGTTTCGGCATTGCGCCGACCGACGCGCAGCAGGGCGAAGGCTACCGCATCATTTTCCTGCACGTTCCGGCGGCCTGGATGTCGATGTTCATTTACCTCGTCATGGCTTTCTGGGCCGCGCTGGGTCTCGCCTTCAACACCCGCCTGTCGGGAATGATGGCGTCTGCACTGGCGCCGACCGGCGCGCTTTTCGCTTTCCTCGCACTTTGGACCGGCGCCCTGTGGGGCAAGCCGATGTGGGGTGCCTGGTGGGTGTGGGATGCGCGCCTGACCTCCGAACTGATCCTGCTCTTTCTCTACATCGGCTTCATCGCGCTACAGTCGGCAATCGACGACCCGCGCCGCGCCGACAAGGCCGGCGCCATTCTCGCGCTGGTTGGCGTAGTGAACATTCCGATCATCTATTTCTCGGTAAAGTGGTGGAACACGCTGCACCAGGGCTCTTCGGTCAGCCTGACCAAATCACCAAGCATGGCGATGACCATGCTCTGGGGCATGCTGCTCTGCGCACTGGCTTGCTGGATGTACAGCATTGCTGTCGCGCTGATGCGCGCACGCAGCATCATGCTCGAACGCGAACGGCATACTGAGTGGGTCCGCGCATTGCTCACGGACGATGGCAAAAGCAAGGAGTAACAACATGCACTGGAACAGCTTTTCCGAATTTCTCGCGATGGGCAACCACGGCCTCTATGTCTGGGGCTCGGTCGGTGTTACCGCTTTGCTGATGATATTGGAACCGATCCTGCTGATTCAGGGTCGAACGCGCCTGCTTACGCGCCTGCAGCGTCAGTTCCGCGCCGAAAAATCCGACAGAAGCGCAGATCGCAACACAGCAAACAACGGCGGGAGCCAAGATTGAAAGCACGTCACAAACGTATCGCACTAATCGTCGGCGGACTGGCCGTTCTCGGCATTGTCGCAGCACTGGTGCTTAACGCATTTCAGAGCAATCTGGTGTTCTTCTTTTCGCCGACACAGGTCGCTGCGGGCGAGGCGCCGAAAGGTAAAAACTTCCGCATTGGCGGCATGGTCAAGGAAGGTTCGATCAAACGCGAGGCCGACGGTGTGACGATACGCTTCGTCATGACCGACACCGAAAAAGACATGATCGTCGCCTACAAGGGCATCCTGCCGGACCTTTTCAAGGAAGGGAAAGGCGCTGTTGCGCAAGGCAAACTGGGCGACGACGGCGTATTCACGGCCAGCGAAGTACTCGCCAAGCACGATGAAAATTACATGCCACCGGAAGCTGCCAAGGCACTTGACGACGCGGGGCAACGAGCCGCAGCCAACAAAGCGGCGACGGAAGCCACCGCAAAAACCATCAAGCAGTAACAGGACTACCCCCCAGATGATTCCAGAACTCGGTCACTTCGCCCTCATCGTCGCGCTCTGCGTGGCCTTGCTGCTTGGCACCCTGCCCCTCGTTGGCGCCCACAAGAACCGTCTGGCGTGGATCGCGCTGGCGCGACCGGCGTCACAGACGCTGGCGGCACTGATGGTGTTCGCTTTCGGCTGCCTGACCGCCGCCTTCGTGCAGAACGACTTTTCGGTGGTCTACGTCGCGCAGCACTCGAACACGCTGTTGCCGTTGCAATACCGGGTCGCCGCCGTGTGGGGCGGTCATGAAGGCTCGCTGCTGCTCTGGGTGCTCATGCTCTCACTATGGACCATCGCCGTCGCCGCCTTCTCGCGACAACTGCCGGAGCGCATGGTGGCGCGCGTGCTCGGCGTGCTTGGCCTGGTCACCTTCGGCTTCCTGCTATTCATCCTGTTCACCTCAAACCCCTTCGACCGCCTGCTGCCGGGCGCCGAAGAAGGGCGCGACCTCAACCCGCTGCTGCAGGATCCAGGCCTGATCATCCACCCGCCGATGCTCTACATGGGCTACGTTGGCTTCTCGGTGGCCTACGCCTTTGCCGTCGCGGCGCTGCTCTCCGGCCAGCTCGACGCCGCCTGGGCGCGCTGGTCGCGACCATGGACGACTGCGGCGTGGATCTTCCTGACGCTCGGCATCGCGCTCGGCTCGTGGTGGGCGTATTACGAACTCGGCTGGGGCGGCTGGTGGTTCTGGGACCCGGTGGAAAACGCCTCGTTCATGCCGTGGCTGGTCGGCACGGCCTTGCTGCACTCGCTGGCGGTCACTGAAAAGCGCGGCAGCTTCAAGAACTGGACGGTGCTGCTCGCCATCTCGGCTTTCTCGCTGTCGCTGCTCGGCACCTTCCTCGTGCGCTCCGGCGTGCTGACCTCGGTGCACGCCTTCGCCACCGATCCGAAACGCGGCATCTTCATCCTCGCCTTCCTCGTCGTCGTCATCGGCGGCTCACTCGTGCTGTTTGCCTGGCGGGCACCGAAAGTCGGCCTCGGCGGCCGCTTCGGTCTGCTCTCGCGCGAATCACTGCTGCTCACCAATAACGTGCTGCTCGTTGTCGCCTGCTCTTCGGTGCTGCTCGGCACGCTCTACCCGCTGCTGATCGACGCCCTAGGCATGGGCAAGCTGTCGGTCGGCCCGCCCTACTTCAATTCGGTTTTCGCGCCACTGATGGTGCCGGCGCTCTTCCTGATGGGTGTCGGGCCGTTTGCGCACTGGAAACACGCGACCTTCGCCGAACTGGCGCGCACGCTGCGCTGGGCGTTTCTCGCGGCAGCCGTCGTGGGCATCGCCGTGCCTTTCCTTTATGGCGAATGGACGCCGTTGATTGCGCTTGGCCTGCTGCTTGCCGCGTGGATCGTCCTCGCCGGCACACTCAACTTTGTCGAGCGCGTGCAATCGACGCGTGCCGGCCAATCTTTCCTGAGCGCCGCACTGAAGCAACCGCGCAGCTTCTTCGGCATGCATACCGCACACGTCGGCATCGCCGTTTTCGTCGTCGGCGTCACCATGGTCAATGGCTATCAGGCTGAAAAAGACGTCAAGATGGAAATCGGCGATACCGTCACGGTCGGTGGCTACGCCTTTACCTTCAATGGCGTTCGCCAGGAAAAGGGGCCGAACTACACGGCGCTGATCGGTGACTTTGATCTGCTGAAAGATCAAGTAAAAGTGGACCGTAAACACCCGCCCATCAAACTCAGAAAAATGTTCCCGGAAAAACGTATCTACGTTTCCTCGACGATGCCGATGACCGAGGCGGCCATCGACACCGGCTTTCTGCGTGACGTTTACGTCTCGCTCGGCGAACCGATCGACAAATCCCGGCCGGATGCTGCCTGGGCGGTACGCGTCTATTACAAACCCTTTGTCGACTGGGTCTGGGGCGGTTGCGTGCTGATGGCGCTTGGCGGCCTGATCGCCATGTCGGATCGTCGCTACCGGATCAAGTCGCGCGCCACTGCGTCCGTATCAACCACTGCCGGCACACAAAACGCATGAACAAATTTCTCTGGCCGCTGATCGGCTTCGCGATTCTCGTTATCCTGCTTGCCGTCGGACTCAATCTGAATCCACGCGACGTGCCCTCGCCGCTGGTCGGCAAACCCGCACCGGCATTCACCCTGCCGCAACTGCACGCGCCGGAACAGACCTTTTCACCGAAGGACATGCTGGGCAAGGTCTGGCTGCTCAATGTCTGGGCCTCGTGGTGCGTATCGTGCCGGCAGGAACATCCGGTGCTGGTCGAGTTGGCAAAAAGAAAAACCGTGCCGCTGATCGGACTCAACTACAAGGAAGTGCGCGGCGATGGCGGTATCGACACGGACAAGATCAATCCGGCCACTGAACAGAAACAGGCTATCACCCGCGCCGCTGGCTGGCTGGCAAAACACGGTGACCCCTACACGCTGTCGGTGATCGACCTCGATGGTCGCGTCGGCATCGACTACGGCGTCTATGGCGTGCCGGAAACCTATGTCATCGACAAGGCCGGCATCATCCGCCTGAAACACACCGGACCGATCAGCCCCGATATTTTTTCGGGCAAGATCCTGCCGCTGGTTACGGAGTTGTCGAAATGAAGCGCTGGCTGCTGGCTCTCACCCTGGCGCTCGGCGCCATCACGATACAAGCCAAGGACGCAACGCCACTGGCCGCCGACGAGCTGACCGAAAAGCGCATGGTGGCGATTTCCGACGAACTGCGCTGCCTGGTCTGCCAGAACGAATCGCTGTCGGGCTCACACGCCGAACTGGCCAATGACCTGCGCCGTGAAATCCGCACGCTGATCAAGGACGGCAAGAGCGACGCCGAAATCCTCGACTTCATGGTCGCCCGTTACGGCGACTTCGTGCGCTACCGGCCACCGGTCAAGGGCACGACACTGTTACTCTGGTTCGGCCCGGCCACCTTGCTGGTATTCGGCCTGTTTGGCCTGATCCGTCACCTGCGTCGGCGTAATGACGACATCAGCGACGCGCCGCTCAACTCCGAAGAACAAAGACAGGCTGACGACCTGCTGCAGACCAAAGAAAAGTAATCAATGACTGTATTCATCATCATTGCGGCGCTACTCGTCGTCGCCGTCACCGTCCACCTGTTAGTGCCGCTGTTACGCACACCAAAAATCAGCGACAACGCCGCCAACGAACGGCGCGAAGCCAATCTGGCGATTTTCCGCGACCAGCTGGCCGAACTTGAGCGCGAACGCGACGAAGCTCTGCTCTCAATGCCCGATTTCGAGCAGGCCAAACGAGAATTGCAACGCCGCCTGCTTGAAGATGTGCAATCCGAAGATACGGGTGAAGCCCTCAGACCGGCGAGCCGCAAGACAGCGTTTTCCCTGCTGGTCGCCTTGCCGCTCGCTGCGGCCCTCGGCTACGCCTTGCTCGGCAACCCGCGCGGCCTTGACCCGCAGTATACCCAGAAGCAGGAGCGTCTCAGCCCGGCACAGATCGAAGGCATGGTCAGCAAACTCGCCGAGAAGCTCAAGGCGAACCCCGACGACGCCAACGGCTGGGTTATGCTGGCGCGCTCGTACAAGGTGCTTGAACGCTTCGCCGAAGCCGCCGAGGCCTATAGCCATGCCGCAGCCGTGGTCGATAAGGACGCAACGCTGCTCGCCGACTACGCCGAGGTACTGGCCCAGACAAACAAAGGCGATCTGCAGGGCAAGCCGAGCGAATTGATCGCGCGCGCGCTGAAACTCGACCCGAATGAGCCGCAAGCACTTCTGCTAGCCGGCGCGGCCGCCAGCGACCGGCGCGATTTCAAGGCCGCAGCCGATCATTGGTCGCGCCTCCTGCTGCAACTTGAGCCGGGTTCGGAGGAAGCGGCTTCCGTCGAAGCCGCCATCGCCAAAGCCCGCGAAATAGCAGCCGGCAGCGCGAACAAGAAACCGCTTGCGGCGGACACCGGAATCAGCGGTGAAGTCACTCTCAGCCCACAGCTTGCAGCACAGGCCAAGCCCGACGACGTTTTATTCGTCTTTGCACGCGCCGAAGATGGCCAGCGTATGCCGCTTGCCGTCGTGCGCAGCAGTGTGGCCGCGCTGCCCCTGCGGTTCCACTTTGATGATTCGATGGCACTGCCCGGTGGCCGTAAGCTCTCCGAATTCAAAACAGTCAGCATCGAAGCACGTATTGCCAAAGCCGGCAAAGCTCAAACGACTAGCGGCGATCTGTTTGGCAGCATCAGCGGCGTAAAACCCGGCAAACAGGTCATCCGATTGAGCATCGACCGCGTTCAACCCTAACGGAGGGGCGCTCGCGACACACATCCCCTAAGAAATGTAGGGTTAACTTAACCTAGATCAAACCGCGCTCTTTCCTGTTTCGCTAGAATGTGCGCCAGCATAGCTGGGGGTCAATCCGGCAGAAAACATACCAAATCAACGAGAGGGTTGCACCATGTCCGATAACGTGTCCGGCTTCTGGGCCAAACTCAAGCGCCCAAGCACCAAGTACTCGCTACTGGGTCTGGTTTCGGTCGGTTTCATTTCCGGCATCTTCTTTTGGGGTGGTTTCAACACCGCCATGGAAGCGACCAACACCCTCGAATTCTGCATCGGTTGCCACGAGATGAAGGACAACGTCTATCAGGAATACAAGACGACCATCCACTACAGCAACCGCACCGGTGTTCGCGCCTACTGCTCCGATTGCCATGTACCCAAGGACTGGACCCACAAGATGATTCGCAAGATCCAGGCGAGCAAGGAAGTCTGGGGCAAAATCACCGGCGTTATTGACACACCGGAAAAATTCGAGGCGCACCGGCTGCAGATGGCTGAAAACGAATGGGC
>JBIJCY010000089.1:0-10057 GCA_044344385.1 Rhodocyclaceae bacterium
CAATTCTCAACGTGCTCTCGCCAGAATTCCGGCCCGTGTCTCGTCGCCATTGCTCGCGCCCTCGGTAAAGGCGCCAACATCTCACGGCGTCACCCGTTCAGTACAGATGGTGGGGTTGGACGCTTACTCTTCTGCTTCCAGAATTTCGTATGTTTTTCCCAGCGTGATACTGACAAGGCGACGAATGTCGGAGTGGTCATCAACAATTAGAATCTTGGTCAAGAGGCGATACTCCGCAGGCGGTTTTCTGGAATTTCCATCAGCAACATTAGTTTGTCATGAGTACAGTGGGAACTGTAAGGCAATGGAAGCACCTTGCCCTGGCCGGCTCTCAATATTGATACCCCCGTGATGCAGGTCAACAATCTCCTTGACGATGCTCATCCCTAGCCCGGCCCCTGGCAGTCGCCCGGATGTATCTGCGCGATAGAAACGCTCACAGACTCGCTGCACCTGTTCAGGATGCATGCCGCCCCCCTGATTGACGATGGTGATGCTCACCATTGGCGGCGAGTATTTGGCACCGATATCAGGGGCTCCTGAAACCGAAGGCTCCTCAACGCTGATGCAGACATCGGTATCGGATGGCGAATACTTGTAGGCGTTGGACAGCACATTCTGTATGGCCTGGCGCAGCTTTTCACTATCCGCGATGATGTACAGCGGATCGGTGGGCATGGCGAGTATCGCCATGCTTCGCCCTTCAGGCAGCATGAATCCGCTAGCGACCTCGGTGACAAGCGATTGCACATGCGTCGGCTCAAATATAAAGTCTTTGCCGTGTCGCGTTTCGATCCGGGCAAGATCAATCAACTCTTGCACAATGGAGGCCATCAGCTCAGTTTGCTGGAAGAGGGTCAAAAGTATCTCGCGCCGGTTGGCTTCGGGTATCGCTTGTGACAGCAGCAATTCGGCATATCCGTAGATATTGGCCATCGGGGTGCGCAACTCGTGCGCTGCCGTGGTCAGAAACTCGCTCTTCATCCGATCGACTTCAACCTCATGGGTAATATCCCGGAAATACAGAATCTGGGAGACCGTGTTCGCATCGCTCGAGCGCAACACCACTTCAAGCATCCGGTTTCCCGCAAGCGCCAGTTCTATGATTTCTCGTCTTGCAGTACCGTCACTTGCGGTTATTTTCCGTAAATTCTCCACCCCCTTGAAGCGGCCGTTCTCGGTGCAAAGACTGGCAAGCAAGTGCGAGAACTCCTGTTCATCCAGGCCGCTAAGTTGCGCCACGCCAATTCTCGTCATCCTAGCAAACGCGGGATTGGCAAAGGTGACCCGACGTCCAGCATCGAATGAGACAAAGCCGTCCGGACTCAACTCAAAGATGGCGTTGAGCTGTTCGAGTTGATCCTGAATCTGAGATGAGTGATGGTTCATATCAGCCCCTTCGCTTTACGCTAACTCGGCCTGCCTGAGCTGAAATTTTCCCACGGCGGCGGATAGACCATTGGCCAGCGATTCAAGGTGTTTGGCGGACAGCACCACTCCTTGTACGGACACGGTATTGGCCTTCGCCATTACCGCGATTTGTTCAATGTTGCTGGAAGCATCGGAACTGGCGAGTTGTTGCTCCTGCGTTGCTGAGCCAATCGCATCAATGCCGGCGTTCACTTCAGCCACACCGCCAGCAGTCCTTTCCAGGACTCTGGCAACGGCATTCACATCGTCATGGCTGCGGCTGAGTTGATTCAGACCATTTTCGATGGCCGTCATCAGCGAACTCGACTGCAAAGTGATGGCCTGGGTTACCTGATCAATATCATTGGCTGAGCCACTCGATTTTTCAGCCAGTTTTCGCACCTCGTCGGCAACGACAGCAAATCCGCGCCCTTGGTCGCCGGCCCTGGCCGCTTCAATCGCGGCATTGAGGGCGAGCAGGTTGGTTTGTTCTGCAATATCTTTCACTTGCCGGGTCATTTTGGTAATGGATTGCGTGCTGGTGACGAATTGATTGACCGATTCGACAATCCCGTTGACCGATGTGCGAACGTTGGACATCGATGCCATCAGCGAAACCAGACTTTCGCTACCTCGCTTGGAGTCATCAAGATTGATGTGCGACTGATGGCGAACCTGATCAGCGGTTGATGCAATCGAAGCGACGCCGCTCGCAACAGCCTCGACCGCTCTGGTGGCGCCCATCGAACGCGCCTGCTGCTCCTGAGAACTCGACGACACCTCTGAGGCTGCCGACACCAGGCCGCCGACCGACTGACGCACTTCCCCTGCGGTGTTGCTAATCTGGCTAACCAGGGCAGCAAACTTGTCCATCATTTCGTTGAAGGCGCGCGAGGCGCACCCGACCTCGTCGAGTTTGCGCACGGGCAGACGGTGAGACAGGTCACCTTCACCTTTTGCCATCTGATTCAAGCCGGCGGTCATCGCAGCCAGCGGGCGAGAGACGAAGTGCCGGATGAAGAGAAACACCAGAATAAACATGGCAACGCAGACCAGAAAGCCAGCCAGTGCCAGCTTGGTGCGCTGACCCGCAATGGCGGCATTTACCTTGTCGAGGGACACTTTCATGCTGACCACACCAAGCACCGTACCTTCCGGCACCTGGTGGCAGGTGATACAGTTTTTCCCAAGATAATTGGCGCTGGCCTTCGCCGGTTTGACGATGTGAAGATACTCACCGGAAGCATCGGATTCGACACGGTCGATTTCCTTCCCGGTCCGCATCACCTCCTCTTCTGCGGCATTGTCGGCACGGCCGTCGGGCTTAGCTGCGCCAAACACCTGAATCACCGCCGGCGCTCGCGTCACCCGTAAGTCCTTCACGGCTTCCAATTGCTTGATCTGGTCAAGAAACACCTCACGGCGATCGCCCGTCCCGGTGATCATCATGCCGGTTAATCCGGCAAGGGTGATTTCGTGGGTGCTGTGTGCGAAGTCGCGCGCCTGATTGAGTGTTGCTTCCTTGTTTTCGCCGTTCTGCCAGGCAATCATCGAAGCAAGTGCGATTAGCAATGCCGTAGCAATCGACAGGGTTAACTGAACAGAGATCGGTAGATTTTTCGTATTCATGGCAATCTTCTTTTTGAAGTTGATTGAAGAACAGGAGCAAGTCATCTTATTTGGCGTTATGCGCGTATTCGGCGTTTCGGTGCGCAACAACACCATCGTTAAAGCTCATCTGCATTGGTAGTGCCTGCCTTTGTTTCTGTGGTGTCAGTGCGTCGGCGTTGTGAGTCCGAGGCGAGCGAGCGCGTCTTCCACGGCTTGGCGCAGGCGGCTAAAGTCGACCGGTTTGTGAAGCACCATCACATCCTCGGGCAGTCCGCCCTGTTCATCGATTTCGCCATCCGACAGGCCGGTAACGGCAACAACCGTGATCTTGGCAGTCTGTTTGTCGCGCTGAAGTGCCTCAATCATTCGATACCCGTTCATGTCCGGCATGGTCAAGTCAGTAATGATCAACTGCGGATGATCGAACCCCACACGCAAGAGTCCGTTGTAGCCGTTATCGGCAAGCGTCAAGAAAACAGGAAGTCCCCAACTCTCTATGTGGCCTTGGTAGATTGATAACAGCGCCACTTCATCCTCGACAACCAGTATCCGTAGTTTTGAAGTTGTATCGGTCGAGATGTCACTGCCGCTGTGGGGTTGGAATGACTTGCCACCCATGCCCTTTTCGAGGAGGCGGTCAATCGATGCGAGCGTAACGCGCCGATGTCCACCAGGCGTCTTCCAGGCTTCGAGGCATCCCGTTTCAACCCAAATCTGAACCGTGCTTGCTGCCACATTGAGCATCTTGGATGCTTCACGGGTGGAGCAGGTGGGGGGTAAATTGCGCATGATTTTTCTCAGTTCAGGCTACAAGCGAAGCGTCAGTCGGTATCAAGTCACGATATGCGGCTTGAAGTAGTTTGAGTAGACGCGGAGAATCAATCGGTTTTTCCAGACGGGCCAATACGTTCAATTTCGATTTCTGGGCGATGGTTTCTGCGGCCCTGACCACCTTGGGCTCAAACCCGCTCAGGATGATAAGCCGTGCGGTACTCTGGCGTCGGCCTAACTCCCAGATCACTTCAAATCCGTCCATGTCAGGCATAGTCATGTCCAGCACGATCAGATCAGGATCCTGATCCAGCGCCACGGCGATTTCCTTGGGACCGCTCGCCTCAATGCAATCGAATCCGGCCATGCCGCCCAGCGCAACAATGATTTCACGCATCCCTTTTGCATCGTCAATAGAAGCCATTAACGGGCGAATTCTGTTTGAGTTCATGATTGCAACTCCTTTGTTGAATTAGCGATCACCGTTGGCAGGATCAATTGAATTGATGTGCCAATTCCCTTCTGACTGTAAATCTGCGCCGCCCCGCCTGACTGACGGCAAAACGCGTACACCATCGCCAAACCGAGTCCGGTCCCCTTGCCAGATTCCTTGGTAGTAAAGAATGGTTCAAAGGCTCTGGCAATCACCTCGGGTGGCATACCCTCGCCGGAATCATCGATCCCGACAACAAGGTAATCACCTTCGGGCAGACTGAACGACTGCAATGCATTCGAGTAGGCAATGGTTTGTGAATAAGAATAGAGATGCAACTTACCGCCCTTGGGCATGGCGTCACGAGCATTGATCACCAGATTCAGGATGGCATTATTGAAGCCGCTGACATCTACGGTAGCGACGGCGTCTCTGGCGTTAGGCGACATCTGGACCTTGATGTTTTTTCCGGCAGAATGCTCGATGAGCGGCGTCAGATTCTCAAGCAGCAGATTAATGTCCGTTTCAACCGGGTGGAGTGCCCCGCGGCGGGCGAAGGTCATCAATGATTTGGTGACATCGGATGCACGCTTTGCAGAATCCAACGCGATCTGAACGAATTTTTCGGTTTTCGCGGGCAGTTCTGTCATGACAACCAGTCCGA
The DNA here is from genome assembly GCA_044344385.1 of Rhodocyclaceae bacterium. Classification (GTDB taxonomy): domain Bacteria; phylum Pseudomonadota; class Gammaproteobacteria; order Burkholderiales; family Rhodocyclaceae; genus CAJBIL01. The sequence goes on from JBIJCY010000089.1 coordinate 4,890, forward strand.
GGCTGCCGCTGATCATCGATAGATAATTATTAAAATCATGCGCCAGGCCGCCGGTCATCTGGCCGATGGCTTCCATCTTCTGGGCAACCAGAAGTTCCTGCTCTCGTTGCACAACCTCAGTCAGTTCCCGGATGAATCCGCTAAACCGCACTTCACCATACAGATCAATCGCAGCCAACCAGAGTTCTACGGACAGTGTCTGTCCGTCATGCCGCCGCATCTGCGTACGGTGCTGATGCCCGATCAATCGCGAACCATGTCCCGCTTTGAACTGAGCAAACTGATGCAGTGCATCGGCGATCAGTTCAGGCGCCATCAAGGTGGTAATAAACTCCTTCCCTAGGACATCACTGCGAGAAAGACCAAATATCGCCTCTGCCTGTGGGCTCCAGTCGGTGATGCTGCCGACTGAATCGAGAGCGATGAAGGCGTCTTCAGATGCACGAATCACCCCTGCATAGAGCATCTCGCGCTGCCGATCTTCTGTTACATCTTCTTTGACAGCAATGTAGTGCGTCACGACGCCGACGGGGTCTTTGACCGGGGAAATCGTCATTTCTTCCCAATACAGTTGACCATCCTTGCGTCGATTACAGACTTGGCCGTGCCAAGGATTGCCGGTCAAAATGGTTCGCCACATCTCGGCATAAGTCGAATCTGAAATCTTCCCTGACTTCAGGAACCGTGGATTGCGACCGATGGCTTCAAACGCCGAGTAACCAGTGATCTCTGAAAATGCGTCATTGACGTATTCAATATCGCCATTCAGTTTGGTGATCATGATGGCCGAGCGGGTTTGCGCGAATGCTTGCTCCAGGCGACTGCGGGAACGCTCCGCCACATGTCTCGCGGTAATGTCCTCGTGGGACACCAATACGCATTTTTCACCATCCTGGAAAAACGGCGTCATGCAAAGATGGAACCAGCGATCACGCGAAGGATCTTTCGGGTGCGGACACAAATAGTCGCGGTGATAGGGTTGCGTTGAGTCCTGCTGAAGCAGCGCCTCCAACGCGACTGTCACTGCCCTGGCGTCAGGATCTTCTTTAGAACTGGGGCGGCAAACATCAATGTAGTTGTCGCCAACGCCGAACTGTTTGCGATCCAGCGCGTTTTCCTGCGCATAGGCAACCCAGGGCGCATTGACGGCGATGATGGTGCCATCCCGGTTTAGCAGAGCAATGTGGGCAGGTAAAGAGTCCAGCGCAGCCTGAAGAAGCGTGACGGCGTTCTTGTCGCCCATTGTCCCAGTGAACCCATCACATTGTTTCAATGTTGCTTTCATTTTCTATCCCGATCTGCCAATGCAGCTAGCCGGTGTGCGTATATCTGAAATATAGCAGCCCTTTTCGGTGTTGCAAGTGTATTTGCCGTTTTCGGCGATTTTGTTGTTACTGGCAAGGCCAAGGGCGGCGGCCCAACTCCTGTGGATCTCGTTAGCGCACGCCTTGATAAGGTCGCCGAGGACGCCCGTTTTGCGAAACAATTGGAAAAGTTTGACAGCGGACTGACTCGGAAACATCCAGGGTATAGCGCATAAGCAGCGGCGTTTTTGGCGCCTTGTCGCTTATCGGAACAGGAATAATTGAGAACGCGGTGAAGATAGGCGCCCTCAGGCTAAAGGCCGCTATGCTATAGGGCAAGTCCATGACTGAGCGTCTGCAATGGGGATGTGCCGCCATCGGCAGCTTCTGGCCGACTGCCGACCGCCATCCAAAGCCTCCAATTTCTCCACCAATGGTCATGGAAGGGCTTGGTACGCAACCCTAAAGCCGCCGCTCGCAAGGAGCACGGCACTGATCACGATTCCCTTTGGCCTATTGCCCTTTGCCTCGACCAATTTTCGCCGACCGTCCCCCTACTCCCCGTCGGCACCATGCCCCGCGCAAATGCGGCTCCCAATCCGCCCATCGTCCAAGCACCGATGCCAGCGCCCGGGCCGTTCGCCAATAATCGTAGCGAGTACTGGACGATAACGGCTCGGCCCATCGCTCCAGCACCCAGCGCAGATGTTTCACCCGCCACTGGTGCGGTTCGCTGATCTGAAATCGCTCCTGAATCGCCACCGCAATCCGCTCACCTCGATCAATATGCCCGTTGATGCTTGCCTTCGCTCCCGGCAACGCACGCTTCAGAAGCATCGCTATGCTCATGGGCGCGCCCCGATGTATTCCGCCACCACGTCAATGCGATCGTGCCCCAGCTCCCTGGCAATGATCCGCCGCGCTTCAGCATCGACAGAGGGATCGGCAATCCGGCCTCCCTGCATCACTGGCGCTGGACATCCGGCTTCCTGCATGTAGCGCTCGCAGGCCCAGGCGGCGCGTAGTTCATGATAACCCTTGATCCCGAATTCATTCAGATGCCGGCGCGCCAGGTTGATCTCGCCGTTGTTGACCAGGGAGTCGAACGAATCTTCCGGACGCAGCAGGTTGCGTTCGCAGCCCAGCGACTGGCTCAGGTGCATGGCTTCACCAATTGCCAGCATGCCGTCTTCGCTGACAACGACCCAGCGTTCCACTTCCCTGCCCCGGCCGCCCTTGGTGCCCTCGCGGACATCGATCCTGCCAAACGTCCTGGCCTGACGCCGCCATTCATGAAGATCGGCCAGGACAGCCTCACGCAAACGTAGTCCAAAGTTGCGTGCCAGCCGCACGACCGACGCTGCTCGTCGGTAATTGAGCTTGCGCAGACGGGACATCAGGGCGTCGATCTGCGCCCAGTCCATGCCGCCCGGTGGATCGGTTCTCACCATGGAGCGCAGCCCGACCCACTTGGATGGAGAATTGAGCCTGACCAGCTTGTCTCGTCGCAAGGCTTCGAGGACGGTGTTCAGGGTCGAAAGCAGATTTTGGGCGTAGCTGACACTCAAGGATTCTTCATTGACCTGTCCTTGCAGGGTGGCGGCGTAGTCTTCGATGACGTCCTGATCAATACGCCTGGCATCGCGGATGCCGTGTTCGGCCCTTGCCCATGCGCAGAACCGGCTCCAGCGCCGGGTATGGGTGGCGACGGTGCTGTAGTGACCTCGGCCATAGAGATCGAGTAATGCCTGATGCCCGGCCCAGTCGAGTTGTTTGCCGTAGCCAAAGTTGCGGTCCGTCGGTAATTTGTTCATATCCATTCCGTGCCAATAACTGTTCTGGCCATGCCGGCCACGATCGAGGACTGGACTTGAACAGGTCAGGCGCACCTGACGGTCTGAGGTCCCGCCGCACTCCGATCCCCGCCACCTGTTGGTGAGTGTTGAACCGGATTCAGCCGGTCGCTGCGGAGTGCTGGTCGTCGATCACGACCGGGATGAGGGATAGATTCGGGCGAGCCTCGCGCCCAGAGTTGCACTCGCACGCCATCGCGAAGGGCTTGCGCCCGGCGGGGGGATGGCTGTCGGCATGGCGGCCGACGGTGGAGTGGGAAGGTGCTATTGGCTCCTGGGACGTTGGCGCGGGGATGGCAGATTGCCTGGCCTGCTGGCCGGCCAAACTTGCGTTGGCGGCCCCCGTTACTGCGGTCGAAAGGAGTTTTAGTGCGGGTAGTAGTGCGCGGCTGATGATCCCGTCAGCGCCTGCCAGGCCCGTCACGACGGGTGTTGCAGGATTTCTCTATCGCTTCCCGTCTCTTTGGGCGGAGAAGCGAAATTAAAAACAGCCAGAGGCTGTATTCAACGGACGAACGAGGTCGTCATCACTGCGTTTGAGGAGGGCAGCTCAAGGTCTGCCACTCGATAACGGCGAAACCCGATGGAGTTCGGCCTGTTGATTCGCTGCCACCGCATGCGTGATGAGCCGCGATTTTTAATGCTGTTTATTTCGTGTGGCCAGCTACCACGTCAACGTCGAGCATTACGCGCGACGACTGATGGGGCGGAAGATACCGATGGGAAAAAACGATGTCAAGCGGGGTCGAATCGGCTGGAAGGCCCGATTTGGCGGGCGTTCCGGGGTAGTGATATTTAGCGGCAAGCCGGGACATTTTAGGCGAATAAAGAATTCTGACCGTAGAACCGAACTGGTTTGCAGGCAGTTCACTTGTCCTCATCCAGATCGTCCTGAAGTGCCGTTTCATAATCCTGCCCGCCGTAGAACACACCGATGATGGAAACCTGCTGGGCATCCACATCGAATGCGATCACCGTCCGCCCCTTGTAGTTCGTGACCCGCAAGCCCGGGCGGATGTCGTCGCGCGTGGCACCACGAAGCGGAAATGTATCCAGGGTCTCGCAATAGGTGATGATGGCGTTGATGTAGCGTTCGGCGATGCCGGGCGAGGCCGCCGCGGCGATGTAGTGAAACAGTTCGGCGAGCTGCTCTTCCGCTTCGGGCGAGAAGATCACGCGATATTTCATTTCTTCTTGCTGGCCAGCGCCTTGTGCTCGGCGGCAATCCGGGACCGCACTTTATCGGCGCTGACCGCACGGGATGGATCCGCCTTCAGCGCGTCGTACGCAGGCCCGACCTGTTCCTGAAGCCAGCGCTCGGTGGCGCGCTCACGCGCCATCAGGGCTCGCAGGCCGTCGCGGAATACTTCACTTTCGGTGGCATAGGCCCCGGTGGCGACCATCGACTTGACCAAGCCTGCCATCTCGTTTGGCAGGGTGATGCTGAATTGCTGGGTTGTACGCATATCAGCCTCCATGAACATGAGTAGGATTCAATCCTACACCAGGATCGCCGCCGCGCGCCAGGTCAACGCGGAGAGGACGTCATCGCCGTCACCATTCGCGCGGTTTCGACGCTGACCGTGGTCACGCGCATGAGCAGATCGATCACCTTCTCCTTGTGGTCGGCGAAGCGGTAGGTGTCGAACTTCTCGCGGATGGTCGGGTCCTTGGGGTTCTTTTCCTTGTACTGGTCGAGCACCCAGTCGATCGCGCAGCGGTTGCCCAGCATGTAGGCCCAGGCGTCCGGCGGAACGCCGGCGAGCGTGGTTTCGCTATCGATGAGAATGCGGCCAGCCTCCTTGGCCGACTTCAACAGGCACTTGGGCGACTGGCCGGCGGCGCGCACCTTTTCGTCGGCAACGTCGGTGCGAACGAGCGCGAAGGGCGCGGCCTGCTCGTAGCCGATGTGCAGCGCCATCAGCGCCTCGCCCCAGGCGGCCCATTGCCAGAAAGTGCTTTCGCTGTCGCCGTGGAGCGGAATGCGAGGGAACTCGCGCTTGAGGTTCTG
>JBIJCY010000090.1:0-10030 GCA_044344385.1 Rhodocyclaceae bacterium
ATGGTGCAGTTTGCCGTGAATCTCGATCAGTTTTTGGCTGCCTGCCGCAGCGTGCAGGCCGTCGACATTTTGCGTATAGACCAGCACATACGGCAGGAGTTTTTCCAGTGCGGCGATGACCTGATGCGCCGCGTTTGGCTGCGCATTGCGGCAGTTGTGGCCAATCTGCTGCAAATATTTCCAGGTGATCTCAGGGTGGCGCGCCAGCATGGCGCCGGAAAGCGCTTCTTCGATGGAGTAGCCTTCGCTGGTCAGATCTTCTTCGTAGAGGCCGCCGAGGCCACGATAAGTGGGCAAGCCGGAGTCAGCGGAGATCCCCGCGCCGGTAATGAACAGGACGCGTTGCGAATCGAGCAGTAGCCGGGCGATGCTGTTGTACATGCGCTTGCCTGCGATCGAGAAATACAAAAGCCGGCACAAGGCCGGCTTTTGTATTGTTGTTGGCGGAGTGGACGGGACTCGAACCCGCGACCCCCGGCGTGACAGGCCGGTATTCTAACCAACTGAACTACCACTCCAGTACTGCAAAAACCTGCGAATCCTTGGCGTCCCCACGGGGATTCGAACCCCGGTACCTACCGTGAAAGGGTAGTGTCCTAGGCCTCTAGACGATGGGGACCCGGAACATCTTTTTCTTTCGGCTTGTGGTGGAGGTACGCGGGATCGAACCGCGGACCTCTTGCATGCCATGCAAGCGCTCTCCCAGCTGAGCTATACCCCCGCTCGAAAGAAGGCCGCATTATAGAGATGCGGCCCGGTGCTGTAAAGCGTTTAGTGTAAATATGTTCAATATTAAACTGGATTTGTCGGCGCTGCGGCCAGTCGCTTGAGTACCAATTCGCGCGGGAAGAGCGCAACGACCGCATCAACTGACGGTGTCTGCGCTTGCCCGGTGAGCAGCACGCGCAGTGGCATTGCGAGCTTCGGCATCTTCAATCCATGCTTGCCAACACATTCCTTGATCAACGCGCCGATGGACGGCGCTTCCCATACCACATCCTTGATGCCGGCTGCGAAATCAGCCAGCGCCGGCAGTGCTTCGGGTGTCAGATGCTGCGCCAGAATTTCGGCCTTCGGGTGCAGGTCGATGTAGAACACTTCGGCGGCATCGGCCAGTTCGTTGAGATTGGCGACGCGCTCCTTGTAGAGGCCAATGATGGATTCCAGTGACGGCGTTGCGTTGACCGTGACGCCACGCGCTTCGAGGCGCGGTTGTACCAGCGCGGTCAGGCGGGCGTTGTCGGCGAGCTTGATGTAATGGGCGTTGAGCCAGTTCAGTTTCTCGGTGTTGAACTGTGCTGCTGACGGCGTGATGTGGTCGAGGTCAAACCACTCGCAAAATTGCTGCATTGAGAAAACTTCCTCGTCGCCGTGCGACCAGCCGAGACGGGCGAGGTAGTTGAGCACGGCTTCCGGCAGATAGCCTTCATCGTCGTATTGCATCACGCTCACTGCGCCGTGGCGTTTGGAGAGTTTCTGTCCGTCGTCGCCGAGGATCATCGACAGGTGCGCGTAGAGTGGCACCTGCGCGCCGAGTGCGGCGAGGATGTTGATCTGGCGCGGTGTGTTGTTCACGTGGTCGTCGCCACGGATGACGTGCGTGATCTGCATATCCCGGTCGTCGACCACGACGCAGAAGTTGTAGGTTGGCGTGCCGTCGGCACGCGCGATGACCAGATCATCGAGTTCGGCGTTGGCGATCTCGATACGGCCCTTGACGAGGTCATCCCACGCCACTACGCCATCAATTGGATTGCGAAAGCGTACAACCGGCTGCGCGCCGGTTGGTGGCGACGGCAGTGCCTTGCCGGGCTCCGGGCGCCAGGTACCGTCGTAACGCGGCTTGAGGCCTTTGCTGCGCTGTTCCTCGCGCATCCGGTCGAGTTCTTCTGGCGTCGTGTAGCAGTGATAGGCGGTGCCGGCGGCGAGCATTTCAGCGATTACCCCCTTGTAGCGATCCATGCGCTGCATCTGGTAGAACGGGCCCTCGTCGTGTGACAGCCCCAGCCAGTTCATGCCGTCGAGAATCGCTTGTACCGCTTCGGGTGTCGAGCGGGCGACATCGGTGTCCTCGATGCGCAGGATAAAGGTGCCCGCGTGACGGCGAGCGTAAGCCCATGAGAAAAGGGCAGTGCGAGCGCCGCCGATGTGCAGGAAGCCGGTCGGAGAGGGTGCAAAACGGGTGCGGATCATGGTCGCTCAAGGGAAATCGGAAAGGACGTATTGTAAAGGAAAGGTCGCGTGAAATTGACCGCCGTGGCCAGTTATGGTCTAATGCGCGTCCTCTATTGGGCGGTTAGCTCAGCGGTAGAGCACTGCCTTCACACGGCAGGGGTCACTGGTTCGATCCCAGTACCGCCCACCAAACATCGGAAGCCGGCAAACGCCGGCTTTCCTTGTTTTCAGGGCTACTAGTCGCTCAAAAGGCGATTTCTGTCCTCCCTCGAATCGTTCCGATTGCTCCAAATTTGCCCCACTGTGAGCAAGGGAGTGTGTGTGATGGCAACGATTCGACAACGGAAAGAATCAAAAAACTACGAGGTAAGAATACGCCGGCAAGGTTGGCCGGATATTACTCGTACTTTCTCCAGAGCAGCCGATGCGAGGGCTTGGGCTAGCGTCATCGAGTCCGAGATAGAGCGCGGCGTTTTCATCGATCGTACTGAAGCCGAGAAAAATACTCTTGGCGATCTCCTGCAGCGCTACTTGATCGAAGTATCCAGCCAGAAGAAGGGGCGCGACTCAGAGCGTTATCGGCTTGTTTCGCTTCAGCGAGATCCTGTCGCCAAGATCAAAGCAGCCAGCCTGTCTGGCAAGCTTATGGCCGAGTGGAGAGATCAACGGCTTAAGAAAGTTTCGGGCTCCACCACGAATCGGGATTTGAACCTTATTTCTCACGTCATTAATGTCGCCAGGAAGGAATGGGGTATACACGTCGAGAACCCGCTTTCAATGATACGTCGCCCTCCCGAATACAGGGCATGGATCAAGCGCCGAAGTACGCAAAACCGTCCTGGCGAAGCTCCGGGACGGCCCAGTTCATCTATGGAAATTGCACTATAATGCAATAAGTTATTTGCAAATATTGCGCCTCAATGCAATACTTAGTATCAATACTTTGCATTGAGGTGCAATATTATGAAAACGAACTTCCCTCAACTCAAGCTTCGCCAACTCGACGCTGCCCTGACTCGCTGGCGCAGCGCCGATCTGCCTGCGCGACCACCGTCGGGTTGGATCAAGGCAATTCGGGAGGGGTTCGGCATGACGTCGACGCATCTCGCACAACGTCTGGGCGTCACGACCTCCACAGCTACCCGGCTGGAAATATCAGAAGCCGACGATACGATCAGCCTAGGCACCTTGCGCCGTGCCGCCGAGGCGCTGGGTTGCGAGCTGCAATATGCCCTGGTGCCCAAGCAGTCGTTGGCAGATACGCTGGACGCCCGTGCCAATACCTTGGCTCGTCAGCAAATGGCAGCGATCAGCCACACCATGGCATTGGAAGCACAGTCCACTTCGCGAGAAGCCGTCGAGGTACAAACCCGCGCCCTCGTAGAGGCGCTCCGCAACGGTTCACGGCGCAAGCTGTGGCGGGATAGTTAAAACCGATGACAAGCAAACCCGCCATCGATCTCGACTACCCCCCCGGCGCCACCCCGCTGGATGCCGACGAACTCGCCAGCTTGATCCCTGGGCACATCACTACCCAGGGCGAGTTGAACGAGTGGGAACAACTCAACATTGTTCAAGGTGACCAGTGGGCGCGTAAGCAACGGAAGGAACTTCTCAACGAAGCCTTCATTCGCCAGTTGCACAAACAGATGTTTGGTGAAACCTGGCACTGGGCGGGCACGTTTCGAAAAACTGACAAGAACATCGGCGTCGATTGGCTCAAGATCGGCGTTGAACTAAAAAAGCTGCTGGACGACGCCCACTACCAGGTTGAACACGCCAGCTATCCACCTGACGAAATCGCCGTGCGCTTCCATCACCGCCTAGTCGCAATTCACCCATTCCCGAATGGCAATGGCCGCCTTTCCCGTCTGATGGCCGACCTGCTTGCCCAGCGCCTCGGTCAGGCACGCTTCACCTGGGGCAGCGATAGCCTCACCGACGCCAGGGTAACCCGCCTGAGCTATATCGCCGCCCTGCAAGCAGCCGATGCCCGCGATTACGCCTCGCTCATCGTCTTTGCCCGCAGTTAAACCAGAATAACTGAGCCCCCATGACCCAAATCCTCTCCCGCGAACATCGCAGCATTCTCGAAAACACTGCGGCCAAGGCGCGCAGTGAAGCCGAGGCCGGTGCCGAGAAAGCATTAAAATCCCTCGCGGTTGCCGCCAAGGATGCGCCCGCCCACGCGACCGACGCCCAGAGGAAGCTGCGTGTGCGCTGGGCGATCTGCTGCGCCCGGACGACACGCAAACCATTGAACACCTCGTTACCGAAATCGCCTACGAGCACTGGCACCGCATGCTTTTCGCTCGCTTCCTGGACGAGAGCGATTTGCTGATGCACCCGGACGGCTACCCCGTCAGCCTCAACGGCCGCAAGGAGGACGTTGAATCATTTGATTCCCCTTTGCGCAGCGAATGGGAAGTCACCGGCCATTACGCCTCGCGCATGCTTCCCAACGTTTTTCGCCCCGATAGCCCGGCGCTGGCGCTGCAACTGCCACTGGAATCCGAGGCAACTGATGGCGGACTTCACGGCCGATGTGAAAGGAGCTGGACTATCAGCGAACGTATTCTCAATGTGACGGTGGGGGGGCTGGAAACCTCTCTGCGCAGACGATGGAAGCGCTGGAGCGAGGCGAGTCGCCGGCACCGTATTTCGGTATCGGGTTTTCCGATGTCGGGCAGATCTTTTCGGTATTCACGCCGAGACGCTGGGAGTTGCTGGCAGCGCTGCGCGAAGGCGGCCTGATGACGATTGCCGCGCTGGCCCGATGCCTGAAGCGGGATTACAAAAACGTGCATGGCGACGTGGAGCGGCTGGCTGAGTGGCAGGTTGTGGAGAAGGACGAGAAAGGACTCGTCTTTACGCCGTATTCGGAAATTGTCGTCGATGTGTGCGCGTTTGCCGCAAGGGCATGCGGCGTAAACTTTCTGATGGAGCGACATGGATAAGGCGCAGTTTGATGATCTGGCGCAAAGCCTCAAGGAAGCCGCAGATATTGCCAAAAGCAAGGCCGAGCCTTCGCGCCGCTACGACGTGCCGGACGATATCGACAACAGTGATGACGAGGTTGCTCTATTTTTTGGTGAAGCCGGGACAGTCTGAAATATGAACGATGCGTGACGAAAAGCTCTATGTCTTGCTGGCTGCGCTGCGCTCCGGTCAGGCGCGCGAGCGGAACGCCGCTCAGGGTCTGCTGGAGGCGTACTTTAAGTGAATGCGCAGAATCCGAATCTTGCCACGGTGGAACTGGTGGCGCACGTGCTCGGGCCGTTGCGCGATCAATTGGTCTTTGTCGGTGGCTGTGCGGCGGGTTTGCTGCTGACCGATCAATCGGCCGCACCGGCTCGTGTGACCTACGACGTGGATCTGACGGTTCAGGTCGCTGCCTTGCCTGATTTCTACCTCTTGGAAGAACAGTTCACTGGGCTTGGTTTTAAACGCGACGTGACGTGACGATGAACGTGATCTGCCGTTGGCACTATCAGGGGCTGGAAGTGGATTTGATGCCTTCCGATCCGGCGATTTTGGGCTTTGCCAATCGTTGGTATCCCTTGGTAATTGAGACCGCGCAGACGGTGACGCTGCCGAGCGGGAAAACGATTCGCCTGATTACGGCGCCGGCATTTTTGGCGACCAAGTTCGAGGCTTTTGCCGATCGCGGCAAGGGCGATTTGCTTGGCAGCCATGATCTTGAAGGCATCATTAACGTGCTCGATGGCCGGCCGGAGTTGCCGCGCGAGGTGGCGGCAGCACCGATAGCGTTGCGCGCCTATCTCGGTGCCCGTTGCCGGGAATTGTTGGCAACCCCGAACTTCATGGATTTTTTGCCGGGGATGGTTTTCCCGGATGAGTCGCTGGCCGAGCATGTGCTTGTGGTGGCTCAACGACTGCAACAGATTGCCGAACTGGAATAAACAATGAACCCTGCCACCATCGTCCAGAAGTTCTGGAACTACTGCAACGTGCTGCGCGACGACGGGATGAGCTACGGCGATTACGTCGAGCTGATTGCACAGGAGATTGTCGATGATCTGGAGGCGGCGCTGGAGCAGTTCCGGCTGATTGTGGGGGGGGCTGGAAGTTGATGCGGAGGCGGTTCTAACATTTGATGCGCGCGTCTGAGGGACGAGTAATATGAGAGACAGCAGGTCGACATCATCAGCCGGGGCGGTCAGTGCCGAACTGATTATTGAACTGATCAGTGAACACCAGCCTGTATCTGCGGAAGAGTTGCTCCGCCTGTTGGCCGATCAGTTGCCTGCAGGGCAGGCTGAGACGCAGCAACTTGCTCGCATCCACAACCAGCTTCGCCATCTGGTCGATGTCGGCAAGATAGGCAACAAGGGGAGCCGGCGTTACGCGAAGTGGGGTTTGGTGTAGCGTTTTGTTGTTGAGGAGAACGCACCATGAAAGCCAAAAAAGTTCTTCAGATCGTTCGTGCGCTCGATTTCGCGGCCTGGGCACATTCGGCTCAGCGGCGCAAGGGTGGCGCGCAGGAACCTTACATTAATCACCTCACGGAAGTGGCGCGGCTGGTGGCGCAGGCGACGGGTGGCAAGGATGAGCGTCTGGTCATGGCTGCGCTGCTACATGATTCTCTGGAGGATCAGTCGCCGCCGGTTACTTATGAAATGCTGGTTGAGCATTTCGGCAAGCGTGTGGCGAAGATTGTGAGCGAGGTAACTGACGACAAGTCCTTGCCAAAAGTCGAGCGCAAACGCCTGCAGATTGCGCATGCGCCGCACATGTCGCGGCGCGCAAAGATTCTCAAGATCGCCGATAAGGCGGCCAATCTCAACTCGATTTTGCAGAGCCCGCCGCAAGACTGGTCGGCCATGCGCAAAAACGAATATTTTGCGTGGGCTGCGGAGGTGGTGGCTGGCTGTCGTGGCGTCAATCCATGGATCGAGGCGGTCTTTGATGAGCGTTTGAGTCAGGGATCGTTTTAGGCGTGCCGATCACGCCTTTTCATTTCGGCCCCGGCGCGCTTGTTAGTGCGTTGGCGCCCGCCTGGATCAGTTGGACGGTTTTCGCAATGGCAAATTGCGTGATTGATCTGGAGCCGATTTCCCTGTTTCTGCTCACCGGCGATCCTGCGCATCGTTTTCTGCACACGGCGCCTGGTGCGACGCTGGTGGCTGCTGCCTGCGCGATTTGGGGGCGGCCGTTAGGCGAGTTGCTGCTGGGTTGGTGGAACCGGCAGTTGTCTGTGGCACAGGCGCGCTGGCTGGCTACCGGTTCGTACGTTTCGGCGCGGCAGGCGTGGGGTGGTGCGTTGGCCGGGAGTTGGTCACATTTGTTGCTCGACAGCTTCATGCATGACGATGTGCAGGCGTTGTGGCCGCTGCTGAGCGGCAACCCGTTGTGGCGCTGTATCCCGCTTGATGTGTTGCATCAGGGCTGTGCTGCGGCCGGCGTAATTGGCGTGTGCGTGATGCTTTTAGTTCGCTGGCGAAGTCTCCGTCGCGGCTAGTGCTGCGCGTTTTTCGGTAGCGTCAGTCGAACAGTCCCGGCTGCAGTGGCGCAAGGTTTTCGCGTTTTACTGTGAAGGTTACTGGCTTGCCTTTCTTGCCGATTGCTTCGACCACCATCCGCCCTGCACAGGCCTCGGCGACGATTCTGACGTTGTAACCGCCGCGTGCCAGTGAGCTGGCTTTGCCGATATAGGTTGCAACCGTGCCCGTTTGCGGGAGCCAGGGCGTCTTTTTTCTGGCCATGATTGGCGTCTTCCGTAAAGTGTCAGTGCGCGAGAATACGACTGCGAGGCCTTGAAACGCCATACTGTACAAATATACAGTTATCGGCTATTCTGGCTTCAGTGAGCTCGCAGGCGAACCGGGGGAGAAGTTCTCGATACGCCTGAAAGCCGCTCCAGCCAACGCACGCAGGAGGTTTTCGAGATGGATCGCATTCAGCACTGGTTTGATCAGATTATGGGAATCGCACAGATTGAGCACGAGCAGCGCGAACGTGCACGGGAAATATTCAGGCACTCAGCCGTGAGCCTGGCAGGACTGGAAACGCCGGCTTGTTGGCGGCGGTGTGCGCGGGTGTCAAGCCTCTCGCGGCAGCCATAGGCATTTTCCTTTGCTCTCCTTTTCGATGCTGGCGAGTACTTCGCCATGTTCGGCGAGTTCGCTAGCGCTGGCGCGCAGGATGCGCTGTGCCTTGCGTTGAGCGCTGACCTGTAGCTGCCCGGCGACGTCGGGTTGCGCGGTGTTGTCATTGTCTAGGTCCATGATCAGGCTTTCCTGACCACGCGTCATGGCAACGTAGACTTCAGCAAGGATCTCGGCGTCGAGCAATGCGCCATGCAGTGTGCGGCGGGAGTTATCGACACCGTAGCGTTCGCACAGGGCGTTGAGGTTGTTTTTCTTGCCCGGATGCAAATCCTTGGCCATACGCAAGGTGTCACAGACGCCATGGCAAACGGTGTTGACCGGTGCCATGTCGAGCAGCGCAAGCTCGGCGTTGAGGAAGCCGATATCGAATGCGGCGTTGTGGATGATCAATTCGGCACCCCGTACAAAATCGAGGAATTCGGCGGCGATGTCGGCGAAGTGTGGCTTGTCCTGCAAAAAGTCACGGCTGATGCCGTGCACGGCCTGGGCACCGGCGTCGATTTCACGGTCGGGGTTCAGGTAGCGGTGAAAGTGGTGATTTGTCAGTCGCCGATTGGTCATCTCGACACAGGCGATTTCGATGACGCGATGCCCGAGTTTGTGCTCAAGGCCGGTGGTTTCTGTATCGAGAAAAATCTGGCGCATGGTGGTTTTCTGTTCTTTGGGTTTGCGTAGAGGAAGTGATTATTGCTGGCGTGCCTGCCCAGCCAACAACTCGTCAATGCCGCGATTGGCCAGACTGTCGGCGTGCTCGTTGCCTACGTGGCCGGCGTGCCCCTTGACCCAGATCCAGCTGATTTGGTGTTGCTTGGCCAGTGCGTCGAGAATCTGCCAGAGATCGGCGTTCTTCACCGGTTTTTTGTCCGCGGTGCGCCAGCCGTTGCGCTTCCAGTTATGGATCCATTCACTGATGCCTTTTTGCACGTATTGCGAGTCGGTATGAACGCGCGCAGTCATTGGCCGCTTGAGTGCTTCCAGCGAGCGAATGACCGCCGTCAGTTCCATACGGTTGTTGGTGGTGTCGGGCTCGCCGCCCCATAGTTCTTTTTTGTGACCGCCCGACTGCATCAGCACGCCCCAGCCCCCGGGGCCTGGGTTGCCGCGGCAGCCGCCGTCAGCGTAAATATCGACGGTGTCGTCATTGGCCATGTTGTGAGTTTTCCTTGTTGGTGACTGCGGTAAGCGCTTTGGCCGGCAGTTTTCGCTGTTTCCACGCGGGCAGGATCAGGCGCATGCCGTGCACGCGTTTGACCGCCCTGATTAAATAAACGCCGCCGGCAAACCCCCACCAGCGGTCGCCGGCTGCTTCCATGAAGTGCCAGTGCTTGAGCCAGCTTTCTTGCTCGCAGGGCGGTGCGTAGCAGCCAAAATTTCCGCGATCAACTTCGAAACCGAGCAGCTGCAGCCAGTCTTTGAGGCGCTGAACCGAGATGTAGTCGCCGGTCCATGGGAAATCGTTCGAGCCGTTGGGTAGCCGCCGGCGCAGGCCCCACAGGGAGAACGGGTTGAAGCCGGTGATGATCAGTTGCCCTTCGGGGATCAGCACGCGCTCCACCTCGCGCAGGATCTGGTGCGGATCGTCGTGAAATTCGAGGATCTGCGGCATCACAACAAGGTCGATGCTGTGCGCGGAAAACGGAAGTTGGCGCAGGTCGCAGAGTACATCAACATCGCCTGATTCACCCGCCGTCTGGCGTAAGGGGATACGGTTCTGCGCGAGCAGG